>JAZQKG010000019.1:0-16764 GCA_045542035.1 Eubacteriales bacterium
ACCTGTCGCAAGACCTATCTGGTTACCGTATGAGGAATAACCCGCAGCGGCAGTAGTTACTATCTTACGCTGCGGAAGCTTTCCTTCAAGCGTTTCTTCAATAGGCTTCAAGGGATCGGCAGCTCCCGTAAGACGCATTGCTCCGTAAACGTAGGAGCGTCCCGAAAGGGGATCTCGTATAGCTCCGCCGATACAGGTTGCGGCTCCTCCGAAGGGCTCAATCTCAGTCGGGTGATTGTGCGTTTCGTTTTTGAAAAGAAGAAGCCATGGCTCACTCACACCGTCAACCTCAACCTCAATTTTAACGGTACAAGCGTTTATCTCCTCTGATTCGTCAAGCTTATCAAGCTTTCCGAGCTTCTTCAAGCATTTTGCCGCGATAGTTCCTATATCCATAAGGTTCTGCGGCTTCGTTCTTCCGAGAAACTCTCTTGCCGCAATATAGTCCTTGTAAGCCCCCTCAAGAAGCTCATCCTCAAAATGAACGCTGTCAACTGTTGTGAGGAAGGTCGTGTGACGGCAATGGTCTGACCAATATGTGTCTATCATCTTTATTTCGGTGATAGTGGGGCATCTGTTTTCCTTCTTGAAGTACGCCTGACAGAATTTGATATCGTCAAGATCCATTGCAAGACCCATATCCGAAATGAATTTCGCAAGACCCGCCTCGTCAAGCTCGATAAATCCGTCAAGAACCTTAACCTCTGTCGGAATTGAATACTCGATTTTTATAGTATCCTTCTTTTCAAGACTTGCCTCTCTTGCTTCAACGGGGTTTATAACGTGCTTTTTGATTCTCGCAAGCTCTTCCTTTGATATCTTTCCGTAAAGCATATATACCTTCGCGCTTGCGATGCCCGGCTTATCTCCCTGAGATATAAGCTGAATACACTGAGTCGCCGAATCCGCGCGCTGATCGAACTGACCGGGAAGATACTCGGTTGCGAATACAGAAGCTCCGTCATTTTCAACCTCTGTGTAAACTTCGTCAAGCTGGGGCTCTGAAAATACCGTTCCTACGGCATAATCAAATAATTCCTTAGTTATATTTTCAGCGTCGTAGCGATTGAGTATTCTCACGCGGTCAACGCTTTTTATACCTAAAAATGTGGAAATTTCGCTCTTAAGCGCGGCAGCCTCGTTATCGAGCCCCGCCTTTTTTTCTACGTATATGCGATATACCATTTATAATAATCCTTTCAAAGTTACCTTATTGATTGGCTTTCATTGCCCGAGCGCCGATGTCCGAGCGGTAATATGCGGTGGAAAAGCTTACCTTCTTCACCTTTTCGTAAGACGCGCTTATAGCTTCGCCGAGGGTGTTTTCAACGGCTGTTACGCCAAGAACTCTTCCGCCTGCCGTAACAAGCTTTCCGCCTGTTATCTTAGCTCCCGCAACGTATACGGAGTCCTTTACCTCATCGGAAATCGTTATCTCAGCTCCGCTCTCATACTTTTCGGGATATCCCTTTGAAGCCATTATTACGCAGCAGGCGTGCTTATCCGCGAACTTAACCTCGCACTCCGAAAGTGTTCCGTCGGTCGTCGCGCGCATTACGGTATAAAGGTCGCTTTCAAGAAGAGGAAGAACGACCTGCGTTTCGGGATCACCGAAGCGGCAGTTATACTCTATTACCTTAGGTCCGTCGGGAGTGAGCATAAGTCCGAAATAAAGGCAGCCCTTGAAGGTTCTTCCCTCCTTGTTCATCGCCTCTATAGTAGGAAGGAATATAGTCTTCATACACTCCTCTGCGATATCCTTTGTGTAATAGGGGTTGGGAGCCACGGTTCCCATACCGCCGGTGTTAAGTCCCTCGTCATTATCAAGCGCTCTCTTATGGTCCATTGAGGAAACCATAGGCTTAACGCACTTGCCGTCTGTAAACGCGAGCACCGAAACCTCGGGACCCGTGAGAAATTCCTCAACGACAATTTTATTTCCGCTCGCGCCGAACTTACCCTCTTTCATTATCGAGATTACGGCGTCGATTGCCATCTGTCTCTCTGTTGCGATTATAACGCCCTTACCGAGCGCAAGACCGTCAGCCTTGATAACGGTGGGGATTTTACAGGTCTTTACGTATTCGAGAGCGTCCTCCGCGTTATCGAACACCTCATACTCCGCTGTGGGAATGTTATACTTTTTCATAAGGTTCTTTGAAAAGACCTTACTTCCCTCGATTATAGCCGCGTTTGCTCTCGGACCAAAGCATGGGATTCCAACAGCCTCAAGCGCGTCAACGCAGCCGAGAACGAGGGGATCGTCGGGCGCTACGACAGCGTAGTCGATCTTCGCTTCCTTCGCAAACTCGACTATTTTGTCTATTTCCTTAGCTCCAATCGGAACGAGGGTCGCGTCATCCGCCATACCGCCGTTGCCGGGGAGCGCGAATATTTCTGTTATCTCTTTGTTTTCTTTTAATTTCTTAATTATGACGTGCTCTCTTCCTCCGCCGCCTACTACCATTATCTTCATTATAGGTCCTCCGCGAAAATCAATGATGGAAGAGTCTCATTCCGGTGAACGCCATAGCGATGCCGTACTTATTGCATGTATCGATAACAACGTCATCACGGATAGAGCCGCCGGGCTCGGCAATATAGGAAACTCCGCTGCGCTTAGCTCTTTCGATATTATCTCCGAACGGGAAGAATGCGTCAGAGCCGAGAGAAACACCCGAGATGCTGTCAAGATATGCGCGCGCTTCCTCAGCGGTAAGCGGCTCGGGGCGCTCGGTGAAGTACTTCTGCCAATTACCCTCAGCGCAAACGTCCTCTTCGTTTTTGTTTATATAACCGTCGATAACGTTATCTCTGTCGGGGCGGGAGAGTGTGGGAAGGAAAGGAAGGTTAAGAACCTTATCGTACTGGCGGAGATGCCATGTATCAGCCTTAGTTCCCGCAAGGCGCGTGCAGTGGATTCTTGACTGCTGACCGGCGCCGACACCGATTGCCTGACCCTGATATGCGTAGCATACAGAGTTCGACTGAGTATACTTAAGAGTGATAAGCGAGATTATAAGGTCGCGCTTTGCCTCATCGGTAATATTCTTATTCTCGGTAACGATATTTGAAAGAAGAGCCTCGTTTATTTCAAAGTTATTTCTTCCCTGCTCGAACGTGATTCCGAAAACGTCCTTATGTTCAATCGGAGCGGGAACGTAATCGGGGTCTATCTTAACTATATTGTAGTTACCGTTTCTCTTCTGCTTAAGGATTGCGAGAGCCTCGTCGGTATAGCCGGGAGCGATAACTCCGTCGGAAATTTCGCGCTTGATGAGCGTTGCGGTCGTTACGTCGCAAACGTCGGAGAGAGCTATCCAGTCACCGAATGATGACATACGGTCGGTTCCTCTCGCTCTTGCGTAAGCGCATGCTAAGGGGGACTCGTCAAGTCCCGCGATATCGTCAACGAAGCAAGCCTTCTTAAGCTTATCCGAAAGCTTAACGCCGACAGCGGCTGAGGTGGGGCTTACGTGCTTGAAAGAAGTGGCGCAGGGGAGGCCCGTCGCTTCCTTCAGCTCCTTAACGAGCTGCCAGGAGTTGAACGCGTCAAGAAAGTTTATGTATCCGGGTCTGCCCGAAAGTATTTCGATGGGAAGCTCACTTCCGTCGGACATAAAAATTTTAGCGGGCTTCTGGTTGGGGTTACAGCCGTATTTAAGTTCAAATTCCTTCATTATCAAAAATCCTCTCAACAGTTTTTATTTACTATTCTGGTCTCGGCTTCGCCGGATTCGATGTCTATGTATCTTACGAAAAGGGATACCTTATTGTCTTCGTTAAGGTTAGTCCAGATAAGCTCGGTGAGCGTATCTATATCCGCGTCGGGAAGTATGAGCGTCTTAGGCTCGCCTTCAAACGAGGGGAGCGGATTTCCGTCACCGTTATAGGTGTGTATAAACTTAGCCTTACCTGCCGCGGGATTTGAATAGGCGTACGTAAATCTCTCGCAGGACGAGTCGTCGCCCTCCGCGCTCTTAAGAATTGACATAGCGAAGTTCATGCCTCCGCACTCACGGTGAATAATACCCGAAATGCGAGGTGTGAAGTTCGGCTTATCGTCCTCAAATTCTCTCGTTCTGAGCGCCTGCTCAAAGGTCATCTGCTTATCCATAAGCTCGTATATCGTGTCGGTCTGATCACCGTTAGTTACGATAGTCTTGTTTCCGAGAACTCTTACGGGATAGTAGATTATAAGGTGGGGGTCGGTCATTTTTGACTCATCGAACGCCTTTGTACGCATAGCGTCGCCCTCAGCTACAAACACGCGGTTGCGGCTGTTCTGGCTTCTGCCCATTATGAAGTAAGCGGTGACGGCCTTCTTGCCGTCTGCGCTCTTTCCTATTATAATTCCTCTGCCGTGGTATGCGAGCGAATTAAGCTCGTCCTTGATAGTTGAAATCTTCATTCTTTATCTCCTCAAATCAGCTTATATAAACTTTGTTGTTTTTAACCGTGATTCTGTCCTCGCAGAAGAGCTTTACAGCCTCGGGGAGTATAACCCACTCGGCCTCCTCCATAATTCTCTTCTGAAGAGTCTCGGGCGTATCGTCCTCTGAAACCGACACAGCCTTCTGCAAAATTATAGGACCCGCGTCGCATTCGGGGGTAACGATATGAACGGTAGCTCCCGAAACCTTGACTCCCTTGGTAAGAGCCGCCTCGTGAACGTGAAGGCCGTAGTATCCCTTTCCGCAGAACGAGGGAATAAGAGCGGGGTGAACGTTTATAATTCTGTTAGGGAACGCCTCGTACATCTGCTCGTCGATTATGGTAAGGAATCCCGCAAGCACGACAAGGTCGATCCCCTCTGACGTAAGCGTGTCCGCGAGAGCTCTCGAATAGTCTGAAACGCTCTCGTAATCCCGACGCGCAAGCACCTTTGACGCAATGCCGCTGTTTTTCGCGCGCTCAAGCGCGTAAACGCCCGGCTTTGACGCGACGACGAGAGTTATCTTGCTCTCACCAAACGCGCCTTGCTTCTCCGCGTCGATAAGAGCCTGAAGATTAGTGCCGCCGCCCGACACCAAAACCGCTATTTTCTTCATACCCATTAAGCGAACACCACTCCGTCGTCACCCTTGATTATCTCACCGATAACGTATGCGTCCTCTCCGTTTGCTTTGAGTATATCAAGCGCGAGCTCTGCCTCTTCCTTGGAAACGACTATGCTCATACCGACACCCATGTTGTAGGTGTTATACATATCGCGCTCGGGAATATCGCCAAACTTCGCGATGAGCTCGAAAATAGGAAGAACCTTAACCGCGGATTTCGTTATCTTTGCCGAAAGTCCGTCGGGAATGGAGCGCGGAATATTCTCGTAGAAGCCGCCGCCTGTAATGTGGGATATACCCTTGACGTCAACCTTTTCAATAAGAGCAAGTACGCTCTTCACATAGATTCTCGTAGGAGTGAGAAGAGCCTCTCCAATAGTTTTGCCGCCAAGCTCCTCGCGGGGAACGTAAAGCTCGGGATTATTGTTATCGATATCAAAAACCTTACGGCAAAGGGAGAAGCCGTTCGAGTGAATACCGGTTGACGCAAGCGCGATTATAACGTCGCCCTCTTTCATTTTTTTGTTATCGATTATCTTCTTTTTGTCAACGATACCAACGGCGAATCCCGCAAGGTCGTAATCCTCGAGGGGCATGAGTCCGGGATGCTCCGCGGTTTCTCCTCCGATAAGAGCGGCGCCCGACTGAACGCAGCCCTCGGCAACGCCCGAAACTATTGAAGCTATCTTTTCGGGATAGTTCTTTCCGCAAGCGATATAATCAAGGAAAAACAGGGGCTTAGCTCCAACGCAGATAATATCGTTTACGCACATCGCGACAGCATCAATACCGATAGTGTCGTGCTTGTCCATAAGTATTGCGAGCTTAACTTTTGTTCCGCATCCGTCAGTACCCGAAACAAGTACGGGCTCTTCCATTCCCGCGATGGGAAGTCCGAAGCAGCCTCCGAAGCCTCCGACGTCGTCAAGACATCCTTCGTTGCGCGTGCGCGCGATATGCGCCTTCATAAGCTCTACCGCTTTGTAACCCGCGGTGATGTCAACGCCCGCCTTGGCGTAGCTTTCTGATCTTGAATTCTTCATAGTCTATATACCTTTCAAAATTATTTCTCTCTGTTTTCGGATATTTTTCTGTCGTATTTATTCTCTTCTCTTTTCGGTGGAATCTTCGTCGGATACTTTCCGTCAAAGCATGCCGTGCAATAACCCGCGCAGCTTCCCGACTCTGCAAGCTTCGTTACGTCCTCAAGCCTTAAATATCCAAGCGAATCCGCTCCGGTTATTTTTCTGATCTCTTCTACTGTGTGATTGCAGGCGATAAGCGATTCCTTTGAATCAACGTCCGTACCGTAATAGCAGGGGTTAAGGAACGGAGGAGCGGACGAGCGAAGGTGAACCTCTGTAGCTCCCGCGTTTTTAAGAAGCTTAACGAGCTTTGCGCAGGTCGTTCCCCTTACTATCGAGTCGTCAACCAGAACGACTCTCTTGCCGCTTACCGTAGCGCTTATCGGATTGAGCTTGATTTTAACCTTATCCTCTCTGACGTCCTGACCGGGAGCTATAAACGTTCTGCCTATATATTTGTTTTTGAGAAGTCCTATACCGTAAGGAATACCCGACTCCTCAGCGTATCCTATCGCGGCGTCAAGGCCCGAGTCTGGAACTCCGACGACGACGTCGGCTTCAACGGGATGCGCCTTTGCAAGCAGAGCTCCCGCGCGCTTTCTCGCCTCATGGACCGAGCAGCCCGCGATAACCGAATCGGGACGGGATGTATAAACGTATTCAAAAACGCAGAGCGATTCGGGCGCTTTGCCGCAATGCTCCTTTATAGACTTGATTCCTTCGTTTGAGAAAACTATTATCTCACCCGGCTCAAGCTCTCTTATGAACGTTGCACCTACGGTATCAAGAGCGCAGGTTTCCGTCGCTATGACGTACTGACTGTTCTCTCTCTTGCCAAAGCACACCGGGTGGAATCCGTGCTTATCCCGTGTTGCGATTATTTTTTGCGGAGACATAACGAGCAGGCTGAGTCCTCCGTCGAATTTATTCATAGCCTTGCTGACTGCTTCCTCTATTGATTTTGAACTTATTCTTTCTTTCGTTATAACGTAGGAAACAATCTCCGCGTCGCTTGAGGTATGAAATATCATTCCCTGAAGCTCGAGCTCACGCTTAAGTTCAGCGGCGTTAACAAGCTTTCCCGCCGTCGCTATAGCGAGTCTTCCCTTTACGTGATTAACTACAATAGGCTCGGCGTTTTCCCTGCCCTTCGTTCCGAGCGTTCCGTAACGAACGTGTCCGATAGCCATGTTTCCAAGTCCGAGCGCTTCAAGCTTCGCGTGGTCGAAAACGTCGTTTACAAGACCCGAATCCTTTCGCATATTGAAAACACCGTCGTCATTAACGACTATACCGCAGCTCTCCTGACCTCTGTGCTGAAGCGCGAAGAGTCCGTAGTAAACGCTTGAGGCAACGTTTGTTCTCTCGTCTCCTATGATTCCGAATACTCCCATATATTCCTCCGATATTACGAATTGATTTTGCTGAAATTACGCGTTGAATTTTTCTTCGATAGCGCGGTTCTTTTCAAGAACCTTTTCGCGCCCTGCCTCTCGCGCGGCGATAAGCTTTTCTCTGAGAGAGGGCTCTGAGAGAGCAAGTATCTCTGCGGCAAGATGAGCCGCGTTAGTCGCGCCGTCGATTGCTACCGTAGCCACGGGAATGCCGCTCGGCATCTGAACGGTTGACCAAAGAGCGTCAACACCGCCTGTATTTTTACATGAAACGGGAATTCCGATCACGGGAAGCACGGTGTTTGCGGCAACAGCTCCGGCAAGATGAGCCGCCATACCCGCCGCAGCGATTATAACGCCGAATCCGGCATCATAAGCTCCCGAAACAAAAGCAGCCGACTCAGCGGGCGTTCTGTGCGCGGAATATACGTGAACCTCAAACGGTATACCGTAATCGCGAAGAACGTTAATACCCTTCTCAACAATCGGAAGGTCGCTGTCGCTTCCCATTAAAATTGCAACTTTTTTCATAATCTATCTCCATTCAAATCAGTATCTGTAAAAGCAAAAAGGCAGTCCTAACCCATAAAGGCAGACTGCCCAGACGGTCGGCATACATAAGCGATTTTTGCTCCCATGCGGTTTATTCCGCGAGTCCGTCAGTAACAAAAACCTTTACCGCTATATATTTTAACATAAATATATAATAAAAGTCAAGAGATAATATGAATAACGAAGATATAAATTTAAACGAGATATTCCGACTCTTTTTGTTGTTTTTCAACAAACTAAAAGCCTTTTATATACCTCACATCAAAAAGCCTCACTGACAATTTTACATGTTCCGTCATGGTAAAACGCATTGATTTCTTTGTTTTATTATATTTTCCGACATTTCTTTCAAAACAGGTCAATTGCCATATTTACCAAAACAAAGCATTACGCCGCAAAAAATTTAAAGAGGAAAACCGACCAATATTACGCTGAAATCAAAAAGCGGCGAATGTGCTAAAAATTTACTTAAAAAGAAAAAAATCTCATAATTTCCCGTTCTTATTGACTTTTTTAAATTGATGTGATACAATATGTAGGTAAATAATAGCCTCTATAGTTAAATGCGAGCGACGATGGTTTGCGACTATGCGTCGGCTGCGGAATATAATAAACCATTAAAATTAAATACGCCTGCATAGTTAAATGGATATAATAAACCCCTCCTAAGGAAACACTTTATCCGTATTATATCACGAAATATTGTATCTGACAAGAGATTAACCACTATATATTGTGGTTTTGGAACATAAAAAAACAAATCGGTATAAAAATCGGTATAAAATTTTTAATTTTTGTATCGTAAAGTAACTTTCAAAACGTTAAAATCTTTCCGTAGCGTAATCGGATAACGCAATCGCCTCCTAAGCGATAGACTGTGGGTTCAATTCCCGCCGGAAAGGCCAAAAAGAGATTGTTCACAAGGGCAATCTCTTTGTTTTTTGCTTTCCTAAACTTTGCGGAGGCGATGCGTTTCACATTGACATTTCAAAAATAAGATAGTATAATAATGTTAGAGCGTTACAACAAACATATTAACAAAGAGGACAAATAGATGGCAAACCTTATTGAAGAAATCAATATTCCTGAATGTTTTAGAACAACTCCTACATATAGCCCAACGGTTATTAGAATTTATGATGAATATGTTGAGGTAGAAGGTCCACGTGCGGCATCTTATTTCTATAAAGATTTCACGGGGATTGCAACCCAAAACGCATCTATCCTTTGTGCTTATGCAAGCATTATTTTTCTAAATCCTGTTAGTGCAAACGATGCTTGGAAAAATGATGTCCCCGTTCTTACCGATAGGAATAGACTCTTGCTTTGTGGTGGTATGTTCAAATATAAAGGAGTTAATGCTTATGCTATCGAAGTAGCTGAGAAAATAAGAAAAGCGCTTGAAGCATATAAACTTAACCCTAAGGAAAGCAAATGTTTGGATACGGTTGAAGAGCTTAAACGTTACAAAGAGCTTCTTGACACGGGTGTTATTAGCCAAGAGGAATTTGACAAAAAGAAAAAGCAATTACTTGATTTATAAAAATCTGCCCACTTCATAATGAGGTGGGCAGATTTTGTTTTCCTAAACTTTGCGGAGGCGATGCGTTTTGCATTGACTTTTTTAACCATAAGTAGTATAATAAGAACATACCACATTTCTTTTTTACTTTTAATATAGGAGCAGTCCATATTTTTCGCTTAATTATAAGTTCTGTTGTGAAGGATATAATCTTGGTAGTATTATATCCAATCCGTTTACAATTCCTTTATGGCAGAAGTGAGCGAAAAAAGAAGTGTGGTAGCTTGTGAAAGGGTATAATCTGCGGATGTCGCTTTCGCAAGAGGGCGGCATTCTTATTTTTGCTAATGAACTTAATAGGTGCAATATAAAAGCCGTTGAAAACAAATACTCGTTGTTTTCACGGCTTATTTTGTTTTTTAGGATAGGAAAAGTTATGGAAAGTAAATCGTGTTGCTTCATAGGTCATCGAACTGTAAAGGATAAAGAAATAATCGAAAAACGATTGATAGAGAAAGTGGCTGCTCTGATTAAAGAAGGCGTTGACACCTTCTATTTTGGTAGTCACAGCCGATTTGATGACTTAGCTTGGGAAGTTGTATCTGAATTGAAAAAAGAATATCAATATATCAAAAGAATCTACGTTCGCTCATCCTACGCTTACATAGATGATTCTTACAAGAATTATTTGTTGGAATCCTATGAAGATACATATATGCCCGAAGGTGTTGAAAATGCAGGTGCTGCTTCTTATGTGGAGCGTAATCAAGCTATGATAAATACAAGCGATATTTGTGTGTTCTACTATGATGAAAATTATATGCCGGCACGTAGAAAACAAGCAAAACGTGCGCTGTCTGATTATCAGCCTAAAAGCGGAACAAAGATAGCCTTTGAATACGCAACCAAAAAAGGAAAGAAAATTATAAACGTCGCAAAGGCAGAAAATATAAATGACTAAAAAATTTGTAATCAAGCAAATTTGCTTGTTTCTTATTATTTTAATGGTGTTAATACCAATATCTTTGTGGTTGGGGTTTTTATATGACGAAAATCACCCAACTTATGAAAGTGTCCCTTATACAGTTGAAGAACCAAAGGTTTACGTAACTCAGTATGGCGACTGTTATCATAGTTCAGATTGTTCTTATTTACACTCTTCACGGATAGCAAAGGGCAAGGACAAAGCAATAGAACAAGGATATAGGACGTGTAGTAGATGTTATGGAATTGCAAATGGTACTATTGAAGTGGTTTATTATGAACAAGTTGAAAAAGATATGACGAGAACCATTATAATTCAATCTATAATCGGTGGTTTTATTGTGGGGGCGATTATTTATCTTCTTATACCAAAAAAACAAAAAGAAGCGTAGCGGCGCTTCTTTTTTTAATATGACAAAAACTGTCAGGATATACGTATTATAATGTTTTCGACAAATTATGACAAAGAAAGACAAAGATAGACAAATTATTTATAAAAATAGGTGGTTAAATGATTAAGCCACCTAAAAAAATTTGCTATAATATAGTTAATCTTTATCTTCGGTTCTACCTAAAAGATAATCAGGGGAAACGTTAAAGTAGTCGCAAAGCAATTCTAATATTTCAAGTTCGGGTAGGAAGCCTTTACTAATCCATCGTGAAATATTACTTTTGTCAAAAAGGCAATCAGCAGCTACTTTGTAATGTGTAACTTCTTTTTCGGAACACAAACTTTCAAATCGTGTTAGAAAGCTATCAGGAGAAGAGCTTTTGTAAAAAACTTCATTGTCGGTCTTGCCTAAAAGAAAGTTTATGGATATATCAAAGAAGTCTGCAATTTTTACTAACGTTTTTGTGCTTGGTACAATTCCGTATGTTAAAGCGTTTGAAAGTGTGCTTTGACTTAAAGGAATTGCTTTGGCTAATTCCCTGCGATTATAGTCTGATTCTTCTATTATTGAGTTAAATCTTTTTTGAAATGTAATGGAAATGGACAAGTATTTACTCCTAAAATTATTTAGGTGGCGAATAAGATAAATCACCTATACATAAAGTATAGGCTTTTATTATCAAATATTAGGTGGTTGTTTAGTTAAAACACTTATAAATGGAGGTTTTTTATGAAAATTTTGACGAAAGGATGGGCTGAAAAGCACGAACAATTAAGAGTTATAAATTGGTTAAAGGAATATGACTCGCAAAAAGACACTTATGAAGATATTAAAAAGAAAAGTAGGGACGACCATTATCACAAGATTGCAGCTGATATGGAATTAGCGAAAGCCGTACTTAAAGAAAACATCGCAGAAAAGTTGTACGAAGTACAAATTGAAAAAGATAGAAAAGCATTACTATCTTTGCCAAAAGAAATTTATAGTGCCATTAAAGATACTAAGACACTTATTTTAGGATATGCGTGTAAAGAAGATAAAGCGTTGTTAATGTCTTACGCCAACAAGTTATTGATAGAGGTTGAAAAAGAAGCAGATAAGGCAAATAAGCTTACGGAAATAGCGGAAGATTATTTACCTGAAGAGTTTATACTTGATGACGTTGTGGGAGAATTGGTTTATGAAGAGTATTCAAATGGTAAAGACTATTTTATCAATATCGGTGGCTATGAAGTTTGTATAGAAGATTTTGAGATAATCGAACGTGAAGATTTTAAGATAAACGAATGGGAGGACGATAATCCGTTGACTTCGTGGACTGCTTTACACGCTGCCGAATTACATTATATTTCGGACAAGTGTTATGAGCTACATTTATTATTAGTTGATGGAGATAAATATGAGAATGAAAAGTATTGGTACTTTACATTAAAAGGAACTAATATCAAAGTCGTTTAACGATAAAAACCAAGCGCAACAGCTTGGTTTTTTCATTTTTCAGATAAAAAGGATATAACGTGTCGTGATTTTTGTACAGTTCTCTCTTTATTTTTTTTATCAGATATGTTATAATAGAATAAATTCTATTAGAATGGAGAGGTCTTATGTTTGATGCTAAATATGCGACAAGAATAAAACTAATGAAAATTTGGGAGATTTTACGTCAAGAAACTGACGAAGATAATCCTATGCCTACAAGCGTTTTAATGAAGAAGCTTGACGAAATGGGTATTCATTGTGATAGACGAACCATTTATGCGGATATAAAGCTCTTGAATGACTGTGGCTATGAAGTTCTCTGCAATAAATCGCAAAAGAACGAGTATTACGTTGTTGATAGAAGTTTTGACTTGCCGGAGCTTCGTATTCTTCTTGATGCAGTTCAAGCAGCGAGCTTTATTACTGAGAGTAAAACTAAAGAGTTTGTCGATAAAATTGCTGATTTGGCAGGCAGTCGTAAGAGTGAAGTTCTAAAACAAAATATTGTTGCTTTTAATACGACAAAGAACACGAACGAAGTAATTTATTATTCAGTTAATGAAATTGCCGTTGCTATAAATCGCAAGAAAAAGGTAGAATTTACTTATTTTGATTACGATGCTAACCATAAAAAGGTTTACCGTAAAGACGGAAACAAATATACGGTAAATCCGTTTGCTACGATATTCTCTGACGATAACTATTATCTCGTTTGTTATGATGATAAATATTTGTCGGTTACGCATTATCGTATAGACCGTATGGATAAAGTTAAAATGCTTGATGAAGATGTAAAGCCTTTGCCAAACGACCACGCACTACACGACTTAAAAAAGCATAAAAAGTCGGTGTTTGGTATGTATAATGGCGAAACTGAAAAAGTGAAGTTTGTTATTGAAAAGAACTTGATAGACGTTGTATATGACAAGTTCGGTAAAGACTTGAAGTTAATGAGCTTTGGAGATGATAAATACACCTTTACTGCCGAAGTAAAGGTTAGCCCGATATTCTTTGGTTGGTGTTGTGCTTTTGGCGAAAGATTAAAGGTTGTAGCGCCGGATAGCATCATCGAAAAAATAAAGGAACACGTAAAAACAATAACTGATATGTATGAATAAATGTCGGAGGATTATCCTTTATGATGATATGCCCTTTGAGTGTATATGAAGAGTTAAAAGACAAGCCCGAAAAAGAAATAAGAACTGCTATTCGTGGATATAAAAACCAAATAGGACGATTAAAAAAATTGATTGAAGAACCTACGTTTGAAGAAAATATGTGTCCTTCTCACGAATTGCAACTACAAATGAATAGAGAGTATTTGCAAAACGCAATTATGGCTCTAATAAATGCAGGTTTTGATTATGTTCCAAGTAAAGGCGAAGAAAAGTCTGACTTGTTCAACGAACGATTGGAAGATTTAATGCAACTTGAATTTAACATCGGTGGTTTTTTTAGCACTCACGAGAGATATATAATTAAATTCAACGAAACTGACGATGCCGTATTTACTTATGACATTGGTTTTAGTAGCGATAGTGAAGTTGTAAGAAAGACAATATCCAAGCAAGAGTGTATCAAAGAATTGCAAGACTTGTATATGGGCGAGTGGAAGCTCAGGTATTGGGCAGACGTATTAGACGGAACGCAATGGGAAGTGAAATTGTGGTTCTATAATAATAGACAAAAACTTTTTCACGGTAGTAATGCTTTTCCTTTCAGTTTTAGCAAATTAAAAGAGCTTTGCGAACGGTTGGCATTAGAGCCTGAAATCGAACAACAAAAGTGAGATAAAATTTAGTTGCGACTACATTTTATATTGAAAAATTCATTTATATATGATATAATAAGGGCATAACTTAAACGAGGTGGGTTATGGTTAGCTATAAGAAACTATGGAAACTACTCATTGATAAGGAATTGTCCAAGAAAGAACTCGCAGAAAAAGCGGGACTCAGTACGTACACTTTAACAAAGATGAACAAGGGCGATTCAGTAAAATCTGATACTTTGGTTAAGATTTGCAAGGCTCTTAATTGTACGTTTGATGACATAATGGAAATCGTTGAAGGAGAATAATTACAATGGCTAAAGCACAAAAGCAAGAAAAAACGATGGAAGCAGCTCTTTGGGAAGCGGCTAATAAATTACGTGGCGCAGTAGAACCTGCTGAATACAAGCACGTTGTTCTCAGCTTAATCTTCTTGAAATATGCAAGTGATAAGTTTGAAGAACGCAGACAAGAAATTATTGACGAGGGACACGAAGCGTTTGTAGATAACGTTGCTTTCTACACAATGAAGAGCGTTTTCTATTTACCGCCTGAATCTCGTTGGTCTTATATTATGGAACAGTCAAAGCAAAGCGATATTGCTTTGAAGATAGATACGGCTCTTTATACCATTGAAAAGAATAATGAATCTTTACGTGGTGCGTTGCCTGATAACTATTATTCCCGTCTTGGACTTGATACGTCAAAGCTTTCTTCTTTGCTCGATGAAATCAACAAGATTGAAATGGCAAAGGACAAAGAGCAAGACATTATGGGTAGAGTGTATGAATACTTCCTTTCTAACTTTGCTTTGCAAGAAGGTAAAGGAAAAGGAGAGTTCTATACTCCGAAATGTATCGTTAATTTAATCGCTGAACTTATTGAACCTTATAAGGGAAAGATTTATGACCCTTGTTGTGGTTCAGGTGGTATGTTCGTTCAATCTATGAAGTTCGTACAAGCTCATAACGGAAACACTCGTGAAATTGCTGTTTTCGGACAAGAAGCAACTAACACTACGTTGAAACTTGCTCGTATGAACTTGGCTATTCGTGGTATAAACGGAAATCTTGGTAAAAAAGCCGTTAGCACGTTTACCGATGACCAACACAAAGACGAAAAGTTTGATTTTATTATGGCAAATCCACCGTTCAATCAGAAGTCTTGGAGAGCTGAAAATGAATTGACGGGTGATGACCGTTGGAATGGTTATGACGTTCCGCCTACAAGCAACGCTAACTATGGTTGGATTTTACATATGGTATCACACCTTTCTCAAAACGGTGTTGCCGGATTCTTGCTTGCAAACGGTGCGCTTTCGGGTGATGGAACTGAACTTGCAATCAGAAAGAAACTTATTGAAAACGACTTGGTAGAAGCTATCATTATTTTACCGAGAAACCTTTTCTATACGACTGATATTAGCGTTACACTTTGGATTCTTAATAAAAACAAGAAAGCAAGAGTTGTAATGCAAAATGGTAAGCCAAAGGCTTATCGTGACCGTTCAAACGAAATCTTATTTATGGATTTACGTCAAATGGGTTCTCCGTATGAAAAGAAATATATCGAATTGACCGACGAAGATAGAGCCAAAGTTGCGGCAACCTATCACGCTTGGCAATCTGCAAATGCAACAGAAGGGTATCAAGATATAGACGAATACTGCTATTCCGCAAAGATTTATACCAAAGACTTAACGGAAGAGCAAATCAAGAACGGCGACAAGTCAGTAGAAGAAAACAACTATTCTCTTGTTCCGAGCAAGTATATCAAGTTTATCAACAACGACGAAAACGTTGACTATGATACAAAGATGAAGCAGTTGCAAACTGAACTCACCGACCTTTTGAAAGAAGAGGAACAGTCAAAAGCAGACTTGCTTGCTGTTTTCAAGGAGTTGGGATATGAAATCAAATTATAAAAAACTTGGAGATTATATCCGACTTGTAGATGAACGTAATAAAGACGACAAGGTTACAAGACTGTTGGGTGTAAGTATCGAAAAGAAATTCATAGAATCCATAGCTAATACGATTGGAACGGATATGTCTATTTACAAAATAGTAAGAAAAGGACAATTCGCATACGGCCCCGTTACTTCTCGTAACGGTGACAAGGTTTCAATAGCGTTGTTGCAAGAAGATGAGTGCATAATTTCAAGCTCATATACCGTTTTTGAGATTATAGACACGACAAAACTTTTGCCGGAATATCTAAATCTTTGGTTCAAACGTCCCGAATTTGATAGATATGCTCGTTTTCACTCTCACGGTAGTGCAAGAGAAATCTTCGATTGGGAAGAAATGTGCAACGTAGAGCTTCCTGTCCCTGAAATTAGCGAGCAAAAGAAAATTGTAGAAGCATACAACACAATCGAACGCAGAATTGAACTAAAAAGGCAGATAAATGATAATTTAGTGGCTTAAAAACTTGACGACAATTTACCTTGTATTTGCTTTTTTAATTCTTGCAATTTTTCGATTTCGCATCTATTATTACGAATTAGAGCAAATATGGGTTGG
>JAZQKG010000020.1:0-16890 GCA_045542035.1 Eubacteriales bacterium
CAATTCTGACAAACGTTATGACAACATCTGAAGGCTCGATAGTAACTCTTCTCGTATCTCTCGGATACGTTTGGGTTGGTATACTTCTGTTCTTCGGAATGATGGTAACACACGATTACACGATGGGAAAGAATATTGCAATTACTCTCTTTACGATTGTTGCAATGGCAGTTATAATCTTCGTTATCGTGCTCTTTGGTTCGCTTGTCGGAAAAATGGTTTCATTCCTTGTTGCGATATTCACGGAACTTGGAAACCGAATTTAGTCGGCAGGAGGTAAAATTAATGAATATAAAAAGAATATTATCAACTGCTTTGACGGTGGTTATCATTTTCACAACGATTATAGCAGTTATTCCTTTTAGCGCGGGCGCTGCTTATTCAGACTCCAGTGTTTCCGCCAATGCCGGTGTACCGGATGGATATGTTGAAGCTAATCTTGACAGTGAAGAACTTGGTGTATATCTTGAAGAGTATCTAAAGTATAACTTTGAGACTGCGGCTGAGATGCTCGATTATGAGCTCCAGAAAGGATATATTTACGCGATAAATTCTCAAAGTAATTATTACACTATATGTGTAAATAAATATACAGGATTCGTTTACTATGTAAATAACTACACAGGTCAGATTTTGACAAGCAATCCGATAAATCCCGGATATTTGAGTAGTACGGGTTCTGTATCGGTTCAGCAGTTGTACAGAGAAGCTGTTATGAGTCAAATTTCTATTTCTTTCTTTGAAACAGCTAATTCTCTAATTACTTACGAGTATACGAGCCATAAATGGGCAGCAAGCCGCGCTCAGATTTCTGTTTCCCCGATTTCAGGCGGATTCAGAGTAAATTATACTCTTGGTGATACGACGGCGAGATTTCTTCTTCCAGGACGAATTACCGCAAAAGATTTTGATGAGTATATTGTTACTCCAATTATAGAACAGTATGACGGGCTTCTCAATGAATATTGCAGTGATGCATATCCTGATGAGGTGTTCTCGTATTTTGACAACGAGGATTATAAGCATTATGAGTATGACTGTATAAATACATCCTCGTTAACCGGATTGAAAAAGTATCTTAACGAGACTTCAAAATTATACAAAAAGGCTCTTAAGAGTACTTCTGTAGAGTTTAAAGAAATTGATAAGATTAATGCAGATGCCATGAAACTGCTTAACGCTTATACTCTTAACGCGCCTCAAAAATATATTGGCAACGAAAAGTATGAAGCCAATCTCGAACAAATGTATAAAAATTATCCTATAACCAAAGAGGGAATTGCTATTTACGTTTATTCGGGAGACCAGCTCGCTGAGACGAAAAGACCTCTTTCAGAAATAATTAAGAAATTTTCTCCTGATTATACGTTTTCTATGATGTTTGAAGATGAGAAAGAGTGTGGATACGTAGATAATTCAGCTCAAAAGCCAGTGTTCAGATGCGCGCTTGAGTATACGTTCTGCGATGACGGAAGCTTATCCGTACGCCTTCCCGCAAGTTCAATTACTTTTGATGAAACGGTTTATACTCTTAACAGCATAACACCTCTTCAGTATTTTGGATGCGGTGATATGACTAAAGAAGGATATGCATTCTATCCCGACGGAAGCGGAACAGTAATAGAGTTCGATGATTTCTATAATGAATCAAATGACAAGAGACTGTCACTTAACCTTGCATCAAATATGTACGGTGTTGATTACTGTTATTCCAAGATAACGGGTGCTCACAGAGCGCAGGTAACAATGCCTGTTTACGGTCTTGTAAATGATGTAAATGCAAATGCCGCGACTGAGCTTATTTATGAAAAGGATACCGTCAAAAACGGATTCTTTGCGATACTTGAAGAAGGTTCCGCGCTTGCGAATCTGAGTTTCCGTTCCGGAGGAAATTCGCACAGGTATTTTAGCGTATTCGCGTCATATATGCCGTATTCCGCAGACGAGTTCGATTTGTCGGAAACTATTTCTATCGGTACGATCGGTTCATACAAGATGGTATCGGAATCTAAGTATACCGGCTCTTACGTAACAAGATATGTAATGCTCACTGATGAAGAAATCGGTGATGAAATCTACGGTAAGGATTCATACTATAAATCCGATTACATTGGAATGGCGGCATATTACCGTGATTATCTTAAGAACAACGGAGTTCTTAAAGCTCTTGAGAATTTGTCCGAGGATTTGCCTCTTTATATGGAAGTCCTTGGTGCAATGGATATTTCTGCCAAATTCCTTACATTCCCGATTACAAAATCTATTCCGCTTACATCTTTTAATGATATAAAGGAAATTTATAATCAGCTTGCTAAGTGCGAGGAATACGTACAGGAAAAGATAAGCGAATATGATGAGCTTGCATCTAAGGAAAAGGATGACAACCAGAAATATCAATACGAAAAGCAGGCGGAGCGTTACCGCGCTCTTGTTGGAAACATTCAGAGCATTAAAAATATCAACTTTAAGCTCACCGGTTTCGCTAACGGTGGAATGGCTTCCACATATCCTGTAAAGGTAAAGTGGTCAAGAGCGTGCGGAGGCAAATCAGGATTTAAGTCGCTCATAAAAGAAGCGTCAATAATTTCCGAGGCTTCCGACAGTAATTTCGTAATTTATCCCGAATTTGATTTTGCATATATCCATAACACAGCAATTTTTGACGGAATATCAAACAGAGGAAATGTATCAAAGATGGTTGATAACCGTTATGCGAAAAAGCAAGTGTATAATTCTATAATGCAAGAATATGAGGATATGTCTTCTCTCGTAATAAGTGCGGATGCTCTTGACGGTCTTTATTCTAAGTTTTTGAAGAAGTACTCAAAGTACGATATTAAGACTATATCCGCTTCAACGCTTGGTTCTGACCTTAACTCTAATTTCGATAAGAAAAATCCGCTGAACCGCGAAGACGCAAAAGAAATGGTATCAGAGCTTCTTGACAGAATGGTAAATCAAAACGGTTATGAACTCATGATCGACACCGGAAATATATATGCTGTTGAATATGCTACGCATATACTCAACTCAAGTATCGATTCCAGCCATTTCAGGTACTCATCTTATACGGTTCCTTTCACCGGAATGATTCTTCACAGTTACGTGAACTATACCGGTACGCCTCTTAACTATTCAGGTTCTCCTGCGTATGATCTTCTTCGCGCAATAGAGAGCGGTGCATCGCTATATTACATTGTTTGTTATCAGAATTCGGCTTATCTTAAGGAAGACGCTGATCTTAACAAATATTACGGTGTTGATTATCATAACTGGTATGACGATATTTTAACAACCTATAATGAGCTTAATAATGCTATAGGCGATCTTCAGAGCTATGAGATAGTTGATCACAAAGTAATTCTTGCTGAACGTGAGATAGAAGAGAAGGAAGCGGCGCAGAATTACTTGCATCTGCAGGAAGAGATTATTGTCCTTCTTGATGAGCAGATACTTGCCGCCGTTGACGCTGCGCTCGCAGTTCTTAAAGAGTCTAATAATTACGACATCAGAGTTAAGCTTGACGTGACAGATGCAGACAGAATAGCTCTTCTAAATCAGTTTGCTGAAATTCTTAATATTGACGTTACAGAACTTGAGGAGTCTGATTTTGTAAATGACGTTGATGAAATAATTTCAAAATATGAATCAAAATATTCGGGTGATGATGCAAACGGAAACTCATACGTTGTTAATTTCTCATCAATTGACTACGAATCGCAGTATTCATATATTACCGACTCTTGTGCGCTTGATAAGGACTATGTATATACCGATTACACTATTGATAACGGCAACGTTACAATGGTAACGTACAAGAACGGTGATTCCGAAATAAGATTTATTCTTAACTACAATAATTTTCCTGTAACTGTAAGACTTAGCTCAGAGCTTGAATACAAGCTTCCGGGTTACAGTTACCAAAGAATTGACGGGGAGGTGCAGTAATGGAAAATTCTACGGAAAAAGCATTAAAAATTCCTAAAAGACGCCGCGCATCGCTTGATGCCCGCAAGGCAAGAAGCGGATACGTGTTCGTTGCACCGTTCCTAATTGGTATAGTTCTTATTTACATACCTATACTTCTTGACTCAATTTGGTTTAGCTTTAATAAGCTGAATAACAATCACTTTGTTGACGGTGTTAGGGTTCCTATATTTGAATCGGTAGGTCTTGAGTACTACAGAGAAGCGTTGCTTGGTTCGTCTAGTTTTGTATCAGCACTTCTCCAAGGTTTACAAGAACTCATATTTGAAGTACCTGCAGTAATAATTTTCTCATTGTTTATTGCAGTTGTACTTAATCAAAAGATGTTAGGAAGAGCTATCTTCCGCGCGATATTCTTCATTCCTGTTATTATTTCTACCGGTCTTATGGAAACACTTATTCATTCCGATGTGATGAGTGAGGAGATGGAAGGCGGTATTGATGACGGTTCAGGCTCGAACAATGCGTCTGAGATAATTTCCGTTCTTGACGTTCAAAAGCTCTTCGGCTCGATGAAGGTCGGCGGAGAAATCGTCACTTACGTTGTTCAGATAGTTAATGACGTTTATAATATCATTAATTACTCGGGTGTTCAGATGCTTATATTCCTCGCAGGTCTTCAGTCCATCTCTCCGTCTATTTACGAGGCATCGCAGATAGAGGGTGCGACCGGATGGGAAACCTTCTGGAAAATAACCTTCCCAATGATATCTCCGATGATTCTTGTAAACGCAGTATATACTGTAATTAACGCATTTACACGAACGACAAACCCGGCGATGAAGTATATAAATGATTACTTTAATAACGCGGCTCAGCATGAAGCTACGGCGATGTCTTGGATATATTTCATAGTGGTTATACTTATAATAGCAGTGGTAACGGGTATCGTTTCAACGTTCCTCTTCTATCAGAGAAGAGATTAAGGAGGTAGCAACATGGATTCCAAAACAGTAGTTACAAAAGAAACAAAAAATAAAATCCGCGTTGACTACGAGGGAAAGCTTTCCGTAAAGGAAAGGCTTATGAAGAAATTTAAAGAATCTAACACATGGATAAAAGCTGCGGTTGTCGTAATTCGCTTTGTTCTCATGCTCGGTGTATCCTATGTTATTCTTTATCCCTTCCTCGCTAAGATTGCAGGTTCCTTTATGACTAAAGAGGATATTGTTGATGCGACAGTATCTCTAATACCAAAGCATTTCTCACTTGATATATACAAGGCTATCATAGTAGAGAACCATTATGTTGAGGCTTTGTTTAATACGTTGCTTCTTTCATTGCTTTGCGCATTGCTCCAGACGTTCGTTGCCTGTCTCATAGGTTACGGTCTTGCGAAGTTCAAGTTTAAGGGTAATAGGCTTGTAATGATGGCGGTTATCGTTACAATGATAATTCCGCACTCAACGTTAAAACTTGCTTTAGTTCAGCACTTTACAAATTTCGACATTTTGACAGTGCTTGCGTGGAACTATTCAGGTCCTATCGAATTGATATTTGGTGAACCTTTGCATCTTGATAATACATACTGGCCGTTAGCAGTTCTTTCAGTATTCGGTCTTGGATTTAAAAACGGCTTGTATATCTATCTTATGCGTCAGTTCTTCAAGGGCGTTCCGGATGAGCTTGAAGAGTCAGCATACGTTGACGGTTCGGGTACGTTCCGCACGTTTATTCAGATAATTCTTCCCCTGTCTGTACCTATGATGATAACAATATTCCTGTTCTCATTCTCATGGCAGTGGACAGATGAGTTCTATACAACGATATTCTTTAGAACCACCGTTGATAAGATTTATCTTATGCCTGACGTGGTTAAGATTCCTCAAATACTCAATACGGACTATGCCGGTCAAGAATTATATTATAACGTAATTCGTAATACCGGTGGTATGATGGTAATAGCTCCCCTTATTATACTTTATCTCTTCTGTCAGAGATATCTTGTTCAGGGTATTGAGCGTTCCGGTCTTGTAGGATAATTATAATTTTGCATGGCGCCGCTTGCGGCGCCATATTTTTAGGGCTTAACTTTAAATAACTTGACAATTTATGTTTCAAATGATATAATATTTATTGAAAAAAATGAAAGGAAATGAAAAATGAACTGGAAAGAAAAATTAAATGGAATTCTTGACACCTTAATCGGATGGGCAACAACTACGGGTGTTAAGGTTATTATCGCTCTTGTTTTGCTCTTCATATCATTTAAAATTATCAACAAAATATCAAGAAAAATCGAGAAACGCGGTGAAAAGGGAAAACTTGACAAAACGCTTGCAAAGACATTCGCTTACATATTTAAACTTGGTCTTAAATGCTTGGTAGCAATCTGTCTTGTAGGTTACGTAGGTATCGACACAAGCGGACTTGCAGCGCTTGTTGCATCTCTCGGTGTCTGTGCAGGTCTTGCTCTTAACGGCGCACTATCGAATCTTGCAGGTGGCGTTCTTATCATTCTTACCCGTCCGTTTAGAGTTGACGATTTTATTGATGCTCAGGGATATTCAGGCACGGTTGAGGATATACATATCACTTGCACGAAACTTCGAACACCCGACAACAAGGTCGTATATGTACCAAACGGAGCGCTTTCAAGCGGTAATATTGTCAACTATTCCGAGAAGGATACCAGAAGAGTAGATTTCACATTCTCCATCGGTTATGCCGATGATTTTGAAAAAGCAAAAACAATCGTAATGAATATTCTTACCTCCCACGAGCTTGTTCTTGATGACCCGGCTCCTATGGTAAGAGTTTCTGAGCACGGAGCAAGCAGTATCAACCTTGTTGCGCGCGGCTGGGTTAAGAGCGGCGACTATTGGACTGTTAACTTCGATGTTATTGAAGCTGTTAAAGCAGCGTTTGATAAAGAGGGAATTGAAATACCCTTCAATCAGCTTGACGTTCACGTAAAAAACGATTGATAATATAAAAAAGGAAACCGCACGGTTTCCTTTTTTATATTATCTTCTGGCAAGATACTTTCTCATATCAACTGCGCATGCAAGCAGAATAATAATACCCTTTATTATATATAAAAGATTCTGGTCCACCGATAGAAAATTAAGTCCGACGAATATAATTTGTAACAGTAGCACACCTATTACAATTCCACCGATTTTACCTGTACCGCCGACAAAAGAAACGCCGCCTATGACACAAGCCGCAATTGCATCGCTCTCATAGTTGAGGCCGGTGTATGAAGCTATGGAGCCTATTCTTGCGCCTTCTATAAATCCTGTGATTCCGTACATGATACCTGCAAGCATAAATACAAGAATAATTGTTTTAAAAACGTTAACACCGGATACGTTTGCCGCTTCTTCGTTTGAGCCGACGGCGAACATGTTTTTGCCAAAAACCGTTTTATTCCATATAAACCACATTAATACTGTAATTATAATTGAGTACAGTACGTATTTAGGTATAGCAATTCCCATAACGCTGAAGAGCGGTCCGCTTATAAAATTCAAATATGACGGGTCAAGTCCAGACAGTGTCTGACCGCCGTTGTCACCTATTTGCAGGTAAAGAAGAATTGCGCCAAAGATTATAAGCTGCGTGGATAGGGTTACTATGAATGGATGAAGCTTAAATTTCGCTACGAAGAAACCGTTAACCGTGCCGATAACCGCGCCGACAGCCATAACAATTATGAGCACGAGCGGTATTGGTAAAACGTCAAGTCCGGGGAACATTTTATTTGCGTATCCCGATGACTGTAAAAGGGAAGCGGCGATACACGCGGTAAGTCCGACAGCGCGTCCGGCTGATATATCCGTTCCGGAAAGGACTATAGCGCCACCGATTCCCAGCGCGATTGGAAGTCTTGCCGCGGTAAGCGAAATAACGTTAATAATAGATGCTGCGGATATAAATCTCGGTTCGGCTATCGCGATTATAATTATTGCCGACAGTATTATGATGTACATAGCGTTATTTAGTATAAAATCTGACACAGCGCTGATTTTTTCCGCGGGACTTTTTTTCCAAAAATCCGAGACATCACCAATAATTTTTTTGGGAATTCCTTTAATTCGCTCAGAAGTTCTTGTTAAAAAAGAATCATTTCTGCTACTTTTAGTCTCATTTTCAGGCATATTTATAAAGCTGTCCTTTCTATTACTATGCAAAACGCGAGGCAAATTCCATTATTTTTTCCTGCGTAACTTCATCTTTTTGAAGCTCACCGGCAATCATTCCGCCCGACATTACAATAATTCTGTCGCAAATACCTATAAGCTCTGCCATTTCAGATGAAACGACAATTATACCCTTATCCTGCTCAGCGAGCTCAATTATTAGCTTGTAAATTTCGTATTTTGCGCCGACGTCTATTCCTCGAGTAGGCTCATCGAGTAGGAGTATGGATGGCTTGGTTAATAGCCATCTTCCGAGAATGACCTTTTGTTGATTACCGCCGGATAGCGTGCTTATTTTTGTGTCTTGAGACGGCGCTTTGATGCGCATCGCTTTTATACACCACCTGGTTGCAGAGCTCATTTTTTTGTTGCTCAAAAGCGGCCCCGTATAATATTTTTTTAGACTTGAAACAGTTGCGTTTTCAAGAATTGACAACATTCCGAAAATACCTGTTGAGCGTCGTTCCTCTGTCAGAAGAGCGAATCCGTTTCTTATTGCTTCGCGAGAGTTTTTGTTTAAGATTTTACGCCCGTTGAGAATTATTTCTCCGCCATCTCTTTCTCTGATGCCGAATAAGGTTTCTATAAGCTCGGTTCTGCCTGAGCCGTCAAGTCCGGCAACACCTAAAATTTCACCTCGCTTTAATTCAAAGCTGACTTTTTTGAGCCGTGAATATCTTCCGGAAATTCCGTTTACCGAAAGCATCGTATCCTTTGGCGCGTTGTTCTTTTGCGGATATCTTTCGCCAAGCTCGCGGCCTACCATCAATTGAATTATTTCATCTGTTGTTAATTCCGCCCCGGGTTTAGTTGCAATATGCTTTCCGTCTCGCATTATAGTTACTTCGTCACAAATTCTTAGGATTTCTTCCATCTTGTGAGATATATATATTATACCGCACCCGCGTTTTTTAAGCATGTCAATTATTTTAAACAGGTGCTCGGCTTCGTTTTCTGTCAGAGATGAGGTCGGCTCGTCAAATACTATTACCTTTGCGTTATATGAAACGGCTTTAGCTATTTCTATCATTTGGCGTTTGGAAACGGAGAGTTTATTCATTTTCATATTCGGGTCAGCATCAATTCCTAATTCGTCAAAGGTCTTTTTTGTCATATTATACATCTTCTTTTCGCTGATAAGAGGAATATACTTTGACACCTTTGGAAATCTTCCAAGCCACATATTATCCATAACAGATAGCTTGAGTGCTTGATTAAGCTCCTGATGAACCATTGCAACGCCATGGTTAAGCGCATCCTTTGCATTTGAAAATTCTATTTCCTCTCCCTCAAGAAATATTTTTCCGCCGTCCTTCCTATATACGCCGAAAAGGCATTTCATAAGAGTTGATTTGCCAGCCCCGTTTTCTCCCATAAGGGCGTGTACGCTTCCTTTTTTCAGTGTAAAAGAAACACCGTCAAGAGCCTTAACTCCGGGAAAAGATTTGGAGATGTTTTCCATAGCTATGAGCGTATCACTCATTTCTTTGTTAACCCTCCTTACTCGGATTTGTCTTTTGTATATGCGGAGTAGGGAATGTTAATTCTCCAGTTTCCGATAATATTATTCTTGTCTATACCGTTTAAAGCCTCGGAGCCGAGAGTAAAGTTGTTTACTATAGATATAATAGTCTCTGCCATTCCTGCCGCATCCTGTTTTACTGTTCCGGTCATAGCACCGCTGTCAATTTTTGCGCGTGCCGCGTCTGTTGCGTCAACACCGAATACCGGAATTGTTTTTCCACCCTCCTTGTTATAACCTGCTTCATTTAGCGCTGCAATAGCGCCAAGAGCCATCTCGTCATTGTTTGCAATTATTAGCTCAACCATATTTTTACTTGCTTCGCTATATGCAGAAAGTATGGTTTTCATATGATTGTTTGCCGCTGCGTTAGACCAGTTTCCGTCCTGATCAACAAGATATCCCGAGCTGTTTTTGGGGTCGTAAAAGGTAAGACTGCTCTTTCCTTTATTCTTTAAAATTTTGTTGGCGTCTTCAACAGCGTATTTTGTTCTCGCTTCGGCTTCCGCATTGCCTTGCTGACCTTTGAAAAGACAGTAGCTTATTTTTCCGTCTCCATTCAAATCGATTTGGTCAAAGTTTTCAGCAACGTAATTTCCTATCATTTCTCCTTGCATGTGGCCTGCCATCTCATAGTCGGTTCCTACAAAAAGACATTTGTCATAGCTCTTGACAACCGCCTCGCTTACGGAACGGTTAAAAAATATAATAGGAATATCTGCGTTTTTTGCTTTTTCAACTATAGTTTTTGCGGCATCGTCAGACCCTGTATCCACAATATTTACTATAAGCATTTTGCTTCCCTTGGTTATCGCTGTGTCAACCTGCTCGGTCTGTGTCGTTTGGTTGCTGTTGGCATCGTAATTGTGATAGTCAAGACCGGATTTTTTCAGCATTTTATTCATTTCGCCTCTTACGCTTGATATATACGTATCACTGTATGTGTAGTAGAATACCGAAACGTCTTCGCTTCCGCCTCCGCATGAAACGAATGAGCATAATACGAGTGAAATAATTAAAAACATTAAAACCGTTTTTTTCATAAAAATCTCCATTCTCAATGTTTATTGTGGCTATTTTTTGCAAAATGAGTGAATATATGCACTAAAATTAAAATTGCTATTGCAAAATAGAGAATTGAATGTTAAAATATTTATAAAAATACTAAAGGATTATTATGATAAAAACAGAGATTGAAGTTCCCGTTGGATATAGCGCGGAGGATATAAAGTCGGCGCTTATACATAGAATCCCGGTAAAGCGTGATGAGCTTTCTGATATTTGCATTGTAAAACGGACACTTGATATTGGGAATAAGCAACATATTCATTATAATATGACCGTCGCTCTCAATCTGAGCGAGGATAGAGAAGCGGGACTTTTAAAAATGCGCAAAAAGGTTTCCGCGGTTGAAAAAATTTTATTTAATACGCCAAAATCCAATCTCACCTCACGTCCTGTTGTTATCGGATGTGGACCTTGCGGATTGTTTGCGGCTTTATTGCTTGCTGAGGCTGGTGCCCGTCCGATAATTCTCGAGCGCGGCTTGTGCGTTGAGGAGCGAAGAAAAAAAGTTGACGCGTTTAACAAATTTTCCGTACTTGATACAGAGTGCAACGTTCAATTTGGAGAAGGAGGCGCGGGAACTTATTCGGACGGAAAATTAAAATCCGGAGCTCCGGATAAATATAAAATGAAGGTTCTTCGCGAATTTGTGAAAGCCGGCGCTGATGAAGATATTACTTATTCTTCTTCCGCGCATCTCGGAACAGATAAGCTGTCGGATATAGTAAGAAATTTGAGAAATAAAATAATTTCTTTAGGCGGAGAATTCGTTTTTTCGGCAAGGCTTATAGATATAAAAACAAAAGACGGCAGTGTGTATTCTGCAGTATATATTAAGAATAATGAAAGTTGTGAGATTCCTACAGAAAATATTGTTCTTGCCACAGGACATAGCGCAAGAGACGTTTTTTCGATGCTTGAAAAGCTTTCCGTGCCGATGGAAGCAAAGGGATTTGGAATTGGAGTGAGGATTGAGCATCCAAGAGAATACGTAAATCGCATGGTCTATGGTGAAAATGCTCCGTCGGGGATTGAGACTGCGAGCTATAGGCTTGTAACTCATCTTAAAAACGGAAGAAGCGTTTATAGCTTCTGTATGTGCCCCGGTGGAACTGTCGTTGCGGCGGCATCAGAAATGGGTGGAATTGTAACAAACGGTATGAGCGAATATATGCGTAACGGAATAAATTCCAACGCAGCCTTTCTGGTTTCTGTAACACCTGAGGATTTTCCTTCAAAATCGGCTCTTGCCGGGATTGAGCTTCAAAGAAAAATTGAACGAAAAGCTTACGAGGTAACAGGAAGCTATAAAGCACCGGCAATTTCAATGTTTGACTTTGAAAACAGAAATAATCCGTCTTCGTTTTTATCGGTAACGCATACCTATCCGCTTGGAGTTGAGGCGGTTTCACCTGATAAATACATGCCTGATTATATAACGGATTCTCTGAGAGCTTCCATTTCAGATTTTGATGAATGGATGCCCGGTTTCAGATTTTTGGATGCGGTTTTGACCGGTCCGGAAACCAGAACGACGTCACCTGTCCGTATCTTGAGGGGGACGGATTTTGAATCCTTGTCTCTAAAGGGACTTTATCCTGCGGGAGAGGGAGCCGGCTATTCAGGCGGTATAGTGTCCTCCGCGGTTGATGGGTTAAAATGCGCCGAAGCGATTTTGCTTAAACAGTTTAATTAAGAAAATTATAAAAACAGAGGGTAGCTCAAGCATAACTCGAGTTACCCTCAATTTATTATTACATAAAGCTTACAAACGGTTTGATAAGACTGATTATCCATATCGCGAGGATGATAAATGGGAGAACGTATTTCATATATCCCATCATCCAGCGACGGACCTTAAGTCCTTTTCCGGTATTAGCTTCGAGCATATAACTGTCAAATCCCCAACCGCGTTTTATCGTGCAGAAAAGCACTATGAGCAGAGAGCCGCCGGGAAGAAGTATGTTGCTTACGATATAGTCCTCAAGGTCAAGAACTCCTGAAAGCTCACCGATTGAAAGTCCGCTCCAAACGGTGAAACCGAG
The DNA here is from genome assembly GCA_045542035.1 of Eubacteriales bacterium. Taxonomy (GTDB): domain Bacteria; phylum Bacillota; class Clostridia; order Oscillospirales; family CAG-272; genus UBA1740. Next base: position 12,765 of record JAZQKG010000020.1, read on the forward strand.
TATACACGGAATCGAAAGAACAAATATTGCAATACCGTCAATCAGGCAGGCTTTCTTTTTTGTCCAGCCGAAGAGATCCTGAGTACAGGAGAGAATGTTTTGGAAAACTGCGAATATCGTTGACAATGCCGCAAATGACATAAACAGGAAGAATAACGACCCCCATATTCTTCCTCCCCACATATTATTAAATACCTGGGGAAGAGTATTGAAGATAAGTCCGGGACCTGCCGCGACGCTTCCGTCGGACAGATTGATATCAGAATAAGTAAATACAGCGGGGAAGATTATCAGACCCGATGTGAACGCGACGAACGTATCAAGAACCGCAACATTCATGCTCTCACCGAGAAGCGCTCTGTCCTTGCTTAAAAAGCTGCCAAAGATAGCCATAGAGCCTATACCGAGGCTTAAGGTGAAGAATGCCTGAGACATAGCGTCTGAAACCGTAGACCACGTTACCTTTGTGAAATCCGGAATCAGATAGAATTTAAGCGCCTCTCCCGCATTGTCAAGAGTAAAGCTGTTTATAGCGAGTACTATCATAAGCGTAAGAAGAGCTATCATCAAAAATTTAGTTATTTTTTCAAGTCCCTTTTGCATATCAAACGAGCATACGAGGAATCCGACAATAACTACTATCGCGACGAAGATTATCATTATCCACGTGTTAGAAAGCATGCCGGTAAATACTTCGCCTATATCGGAATTTGACATTCCGTATGAGAACTTTCCGCTGACAAAGAATATAAAATATTGAAGCATCCACGCCGTTACCGAGGTGTAAAACATCATAAGAAGTACATTACCTGCGAGAGAAATATATCCGTGGAAATGCCATTTTGTGCCTTTAGGCTCAAGCTTGTGATATAGCTTTGCAGGACTTTTTTGAGCAGCGCGTCCAAGCGAAAACTCCATACTCATTACAGGGATACCCATAATTGCAAGAAATAGAAGATAAATAAGCACAAACGCACCACCGCCGTTCTGACCCGCTACGTATGGAAACTTCCATACGTTACCAATGCCTATGGCGCAGCCTGCGCTTAAAAGAATAAAGTCAAGACGGCTTCCGAGTTTTTCTCTTTTGTCATTCATTGTTTGTCACCTGAAAATAATATATTAGTAATTATATCATAAACATTAATAAAATACAAGGTAAATGCTTTAAAAGTATTGACTTCGTTGATTTTATGATAAGAAGTGTTAAAAAATAAATCTTAGTTTTATATTGAGACCGCCGATGGTGGTGTTTAAAAATCCTTCATCGATTTATTTTTTCATTTCCATATAAGGCAAAACGGTAAATCCGCATTTTTCATATAATTTGATTGCTTTCTCGTTTTCTGTCTCTACCTCTAAACGAAAAATACAGTCGGTGTGTTTTTGTGTGATAAATTCCATAACCTTTTTTCCAATACCTAAACCGCGGTACTGTTCTTTAATATACAAATCTTCAATCCAGATACACGGTTTTCCAAACTCGGTTGAAAAGCTTTTCGCAACCATAGCATAGCCCTGTATATCATTTGAATTTTCAATAATATATCCTTCCAAATAATTATTGTTATTGATGCAATTTTCTATATCATTTAAAAAAATCTCGTCTGAGCCATTACTTAATACCGCCGGCGAAGCATAAAACACCCGCATCATTTCAAAAACACTGCTTTTATCTTGCGCCGTCATATCTCTTATCGTGATTTCCATATTTATTAATCTCCGTAAATTTAAGGTTTCGCTCCTTACAAAAGCAAACTCGTGAGGTTATTATAGCATAAAAACACCGAAAAGTAAATAGGCATAAAAAAAGCCCTGCATAGCAGAGCTTTTTGTATATAAGATAGGAAATTATCTCTTGGAGTTATAATGTAGGTGTTTTGTGCCGTTTTGTATCGCTTGAAAAAGTGCGGTAATGTAATGCCACATTGCGATTATCGTGTTATATCTTGGTGTAAGTTTGGGTATGTTTTTATAACTTCGGACATCAAAAGGACATCAACTACAATGGTGTTTGCAATTATTCAATTACTTTACAAGACCTAACCATCAAATTATATAGTGAAAGCGTTCCACATGTGCCTTCAATGGTAACACTTTCCCCTTTATGTAAATCGGCAAGTACAGTCGCATTTTTAGAATCGAAATTACATTGAACACATCCGAAATAAGAGTTATCTACTAGGAGCAAAACATTAGCATTTACAAAAGTCTCTGCGCTATTAATATCACTTATTATACCTGTAACCCGAATTGTTTTGCCATTATATTTCTGTTCAGCATTTATCTCGTTTTCGTCAAAAGCATTCCATAAATCATTTGCTGTTATTTCAATATACGAAATTTTGGGAATAGCTTCATTTTCAATATGTTGACAAACAGAGCATTTCCTTTCTTGTTGTCCCTCTTTTTCAGTTGTGGGCTCTATACTAACGACCCAATCACCAAAAGAATGAGGAATTGTAGAGCCCTCCTCAACCGTTTCAGTTGTTCCGCACACAGAAAACTTATTTACAAGCTGTTTGGGGTGGGAGCAAGTTGCAGCAATCATACGATCCTCAGTCCAAGAATGACAGGCATCTATATATTCAATAACCTCATCATTACAATTTGGGCATATTTTTTTAATATATCCACCTTTTGTGCAAGTTGAGGCCTGTTGTTCTATAACATTATATTCATGAGAACACCAACCTACTGGATCAAATTTGGGAGCCACTATCATCGTAACAATAAATGTAATTAGAAACGCCCCAAAAGCAATAGCAGAAATTATTACCGCTTTGCCTGCTTTTTTCTTTTTCTCTTCTTTTTTTGCAATCGAAAATATAATCTTCGATATTAAGAATACTACAAAAACTCCTATACTAAAAAAGATCCCTAAACCCGATATAACTACTAATGCTGTTCCCATTCTTTTCCTCCTAAAAATGAATAATAAAATAAAAAGTGCGGCTACCGAAGTAACCGCACAAAAACGCAAACTCCGATAGTCGCCAAACTAACTTTACGTGAAAAAAGAGTGTAACACACTATTATTTGTCGTAAGAGGAATTTGCATTTTATCAAATTCATCAACAAATAACAGTATGCCTAAAAAAGAGTCTAACTATCCCTATAAATAAAGATAGCACACCCGTCTTTCACGCATATTAAGTTAGTTTGGCAACTAATAGTATAGCACAGTTTTGGAAAAAAAGCAATAGAAAAAACAAAAAAACTCTCGAAAAATCGAGAGCTTTTTTGTATATAAGATAACTGATTATCTCTTGGAGAACTGAGGAGCGCGACGAGCGGCTTTGAGACCGTACTTCTTTCTTTCCTTCATACGAGGATCACGAGTAAGAAGTCCTGCCTTCTTGAGAAGGGGCTTATAGGTCTCGTCAGCAAGAACGAGAGCGCGAGCAACACCGTGACGGATAGCTCCTGCCTGACCGGAGAATCCTCCGCCGTTTACGTTAGCAACAATATCAAATTTACCAACTGTTTCGGTAACACCGAAGGGCTGGTTAACGATGAGCTTGAGAGTCTCAAGTCCGAAATAATCATCAATATCTCTTCCGTTAATGGTTACAACACCTGAACCGGGGTAGAGACGAACTCTTGCAACAGACTTCTTTCTTCTGCCTGTGCCGTAGAAATAAGGCTTAGCGCTTGTATACATATTCTTTATCCTCCCTATTAGTCAAGTACGATGGGCTTCTGAGCAGCCTGTTCGTGATTTTCGCCTGCATAAACGTGAAGACGAGTGAATGCCTTGTCACCAAGGGAATTGTGGGGAAGCATACCCTTAACAGCAATCTCCATAGCGAACTCGGGACGGGTTGCCATAAGGGTTTTGTAGTTTACTTCCTTGAGACCGCCGATATAACCAGAATGATGGCGGTAAAATTTCTGCTCAAGCTTCTTACCTGTGAGAGTAGCCTTTGCAGCGTTTACGATGATAACGAACTCACCGCAGTCAGCATGAGGTGTGAACTCAGGTCTGTGCTTGCCGCGAAGTATTGTAGCCGCTGCTGCAGCAGTTCTACCGAGGGGCTTGTTAGCCGCATCGATGATATACCACTTGCGCTCAACGGTTTCCTTCTTTGCCATATATGTTGACATAGAACTATCCTCCGAAATT
>JAZQKG010000021.1:0-10469 GCA_045542035.1 Eubacteriales bacterium
TAGAACTTGATTGCTTAATTATATCTTCTGTTACTATAAGCGTAATCTCTATAGCTTTTCCATGCATTTCTAAATCACGTTTCATTTGTGTATTAACATTTCTTATATAAATAAAAACAATTAGTGGAGATAAAATGAGAATCAAAAGATTTATAAGCTTAATTCTTTTTATTATACTTGTTTTTTCTGTATGCTCAAATTTAGTATATGCTTCAAACGAATATTCATGGTATATAAAGAGAAACGGCAATAAGCGTCCTTTAATTCAAAAGGAACAAGAGTTGATATATAAATATGACGGATATTATATAGATAAAAAGGTCAGTGACGGTGACGGTAAAAAGATTTTGTATTTAACCTTTGATTTAGGATATGAGAACGGCAATACAGAAAAAATACTGAACACCTTAAATGAAGAGGGAATACCTGCTGCTTTTTTTCTTCTTGATAATATAATACTAAAAAACACCGATTTGGTTACAAAAATGGCAGAAAACGGTCACCTGATATGTAATCATACAAAAAATCACAAAAACATTTCAAACGAAACTTACGAAAACATCTCTAAAAACCTTACCGACCTTGAAAAGATATATGAAGAAAAAACAGGGAAGACAATGGCAAAATACTTTAGATTTCCCGAGGGAAAATATAGTGAAAACTCCCTAAGATGCGTACAGTCATTGGGTTATAAAACGATTTTCTGGAGCTTTGCATACGATGATTGGGACAATAACCGCCAGCCGAATCCGAATCGGGCAATAAAAAAAGTGCTTGAAAACACCCACAACGGCGCTGTAATGCTGTTCCATCCAACGTCTAAAACCAACGCGGAAATATTTCCTACTCTTATAAAAGAGTGGAAGGCTATGGGATATTCCTTCGGAACGCTCGACGAGCTTGTTATGTAAAAAAAGGAGCATACACGCAAGAATAAGGTCTTGTATGTATGCTCTTTGTGCTTGTTTTGGGCTTATCCGCAGTGCTCCGCTTGAAGCACCGCGCTAAAATCCACGCTCTGAATTATTCGCTTCGTGTCCAAGTATAATTATCGTAAGTACTTCTTAAATACTCCGCAGCAGTTGATTTATCTGCAAGTGAATATGAAGAAGTTATCTTGACAGTATGCTGCTGTTCCTCATTATTTATAAACCACTTGTAAGTAGCCTTCCAACCCAAAGTATTCTCAAACGTAACGCTCGTTAAGCTTGAGCAACCACTGAACGCATAACTGCCAATACTTGTCACGCTGTTAGGAATTGTGATGCTAGTTAGGTTATAGCAATTATAGAACGCATACCAGCCAATACTCGTCACGCTGTTTGGAATTGTAACACTTGCCAAGCTTGAGCAATTCTTGAACGCATTTGAGCCTATGCTTTTAACTCCGTCTCCAATAGTTACGTTCGTGAGATTTGAACAGTCAGAGAACGCACCGTAAAGAATATTACCGCCAGTTATTGTTACACTCTTAAGACTTGTTGGAATATAATAAGTTGATGAAGAGGAATCGGAATAATATTGTTTTGTAGAAGTTCCTTCGGTATAGCTTGCTGTGCCAAATATATAACCGAATAATGTGGATTCGTATGCTCTTGTCGCAGATTTACTACTACCAACAAACGGAAGCGTTATGCTCTCAAGCGACGAGCAACCACTGAATGCAGAAGAGCCGATACTTGTAACGCTGTTTGGAATTGTAACACTTGCCAGGCTTGAGCAATAATAGAACGCATAGTCACCGATACTTGTCACATTGTTTGAGATTGTTATGCTTGTCAAGCTTGAGCAACCAGAGAACGCACTGTCACCTATATATGTCACGCTGTTTGGAATTGTAATGCTTGTCAAACTTGAGCAACCCAAGAACGCTTCGTCACCAATACTTGTCACGCTGTTTGGAATTGTGATGCTTGTAAGACTTGAGCAATTATAGAACGCGCCATAAAGAATATTTCCACCGGTTATTGTTACACTCTTAAGACATGTTGGAATGTAATAAGTCTCGTAGCTTGAGGAGGAATAATATTGTTTTGTAGAAGTTCCACCGGTATAGCTTGATGCGCCGAATATATATCCAAACAAAGTGGAGCTGCTTGCATTTGTAGCAGATTTACTGCTGCCAACGAACGGAAGCGTTATGCTCTCAAGCGACGAGCAACCGCTAAATGCAGAAGATCCGATACTTATCACACTGTCAGGAATTGTAATGCTTGTCAGTTTTGAGCAATCCTGAAACGTACCGCTACCAATGCTTGTTACATAGTCGGGTATAATAATTTCAGTAACAGTGTTATCTTTAACTCCCGTTATTGTACAAGTTGTTTCAGATGAGGAAAAATTAAAGTTTTCCATTTCTGTGGCAACTTCAAATTTTGCAACAATAGGAGCTTCGATAACACAGGTGTATGTGTAATTTTCAGAAACAAGTTCGTCATTAATATACCAACCGTTAAAGGTATAGCCAAGGTTTGCGGTTGGAGTTACGGTTATCTCGGTACCGTAAGGGTAAGTTCTGCCGTTTGCTGTGTAAGAGTTTCTTTTGTAGCCGACTTTTAATACGAGAGAGCCGTTTGCGGCTATATTTCCGCTTGATTCACTAATATATGCGTTATATGTAAAATGCTCATAGTCCTTTATTTCGGCTGTTACGTATGAAGCGGTTGTTCCCGTAAGGGAATCTGTATGTACTAAATCATATCCGTCTTTTGTAAGATTTTCAAGATAGTATTCAACCTTGTACGGTGTGTTTGTGTTCGGTGTCCATCTTGCATTAATGTGAGTGTTTGCCATTATTGGCTTAGTAAAATCATAGCTCCAAGAGGAGAATGTATATCCGATTCTTGACGTTGTCGGCTCGGTTGCAAGACTTCCTTCTTCAACCGTTTGGCTGACTACGGAAGTTCCGCCGTTAGAATTAAACGTAACGGTGTACATAGGCAAACGTCTGATTGTAACTGTATAAAGCTTTTGCAGGCTTCCGTTCGTAACCAAAATATAATAGATGTTATTTCCCAGTTCAAGGGGAACAGTTTTACTGCTTATAACAGATTCGCAGAATATATCGCGCGCAACAATATATTCGGCATTTTTAGCTACTACGATATCCTTAAGGAATGAGAAGGTTTCGGTAGCATTGGGAAAAGATGCCATAAGAGTTTCATCACCGACGGTAAGAAGCGTAGATTTCATATCCGTGCCTTGAAGATTTGCGGGAATGACCTGTTGCGCTACGATGACCTCACCGCACTCAGAGCAGTGTGAGCCCTCGGTAAGTCCGTTCTCTGTATCGGTTTGTAAAACTCCGGCATCTGTTACGGGGGTATGAATATGCACGTTCTGCTTCCACTTGGCATAAACGCTCATATCGCTTGATAGGGGAGCGTCGAGCAGGGAATTTGCAGTAAATGGCGTTTGCCAGGTTTCGTTATCCCAATACCAACCGTCGAAGGTATAGCCTTCCTTCGTTGGATTTTCGGGTATAGCGATAGTTTCTTTTCCTTCTGTGCTGACGGTATTATATACCTCGCCGTCAACCATAAAGTTAACGTTAAACGTGGTTTCGTCACACGAGGAAAAAACAAATGCAAAGGTAGAAATCAGAGTAATCGTAAATAAAATTGATAGAAATTTTTTCATTTTTCGTTCTCCGTAAAATCAAAGTGGCAAAATACTATTCTATTCCGTTTCTGCGCTTAATTTCTTCAAGGTGCTCGCGCTGGGTGACGTCGTCTCTCATAATAATTTCATCATCTTCGGGATTTTTATTATTTAACTCGGGATGCTCGGCTAAATAAGGATCTATCATTATAGTTTTTATTTTATAGTATGCCGCGTATACCTTCATAAACGCAAAGGTAGAGAACAGTATAGCGAGCGGCGCGATAACTCCGATAGAAATTAAGATACCTCCGCTGCCGAAAACAACCAAGAACTCAATAAACAGAAGAATAATTATGCCGAAAAGCGCCATAATATTTCTCTTAAATCCAAGAAGTCCGAATATGAGCGAGTTTTTAAACATCTTAAATACCGAAAGCTTAAACGTTACCATCTGAATATACATATAATACCGCATAAAGAAATAAAGAATAAATATTACGATATTTGCCCAGAAAAGCATAGACACTATGAAGTCTGATGTTGAGGTAAGCAAATTATATATATTTCCGATTAATATTGCGCATATACCGATATCGATTATACCGAAAGGTAAAGCCTGCTTCCAGTTTCTCTTTACAGCGTACCAGAAATCCGACCAAACAAAAACGGGTTCTCCTGATGCTAAATTTCTTAGAATATAAGCCGTTCCGACATTTACAAGTCCAAATGTAAAGATTGTCAAAGCCCCCAATGCATACAAGACATATGTCAACGCGGTCGGTGCGTATGATTGAGCTTGTAGCCCTTCAATAGCATAAAGGCTTAATTTATACGGTGTAAGTCCGCCGTCAGCCGAAAATAATCCGGTTAAATTTTGAAACAAATCAGACAGCGGAAGAAAAACTTCTGCCTTTGACGCTCCCGACCATGCGGCAATTAAAAAGAATATCGGGAAATTGCCAAGCACAAAGAATATATTAACGCTGACAAGCTTTCCAAAATTGGTTTTATATGTACTGAAAAAGCGTTTAAGACCAAAGCCTTGATCAATATTTTGTTTGCTTACACCTTTGCCTTCTCGCGAAAGGTCAAACGGTTTAAAGCGCTTCTTTTTATTTTTAGTTTCCAAAAGAGCATGTCTCCTTATTTATTATCTATTCTATAATACCATATATTTATTATAAAAACAAGACAATATATAAAAGTTTATTAAAATTTTAAATTTACCTGATAACACATAATTCAAAAATACAATTAATATATTTAACTAAATGATATATTTCGGAGGATAAAATGAAAAAAATAGTTTGCTTTTTGATGACATGTATAATGCTTGCGCTTTGCGGAACAAGCGTTTTTGCAATAAACGTGATAAATATCGCGGCAGACTCACAGAATGCAATTAATGAATTTGACGTAGAAGCTAAGTCTGCAATTCTAATGGAGGCAAATACAGGAAAGATATTATATGCTAAAAATGAAACCACAGAAGCATCTCCCGCATCGGTAACAAAAATTATGACGCTTCTTATTGTTATGGAATCCATAAATGACGGAAGGATTTCCATAGAGGATAAAATATGCATCAGCTCATATGCCGCTTCTATGGGCGGAAGCCAGGTTTTTCTTGAAGAAGGCGAGGAAATGGGTGTTGAAGAGCTTATCAAATGCACGGTTATAGCAAGCGCCAACGACGCAGCTGTCGCGTTAGCTGAGCATATAGGAGGAAGCGAAAAGAATTTTGTAAATATGATGAATAAACGCGCTTCCGAATTAAATATGAAAAACACAAATTTCGAAAACGTCACAGGGCTTGACGACACGGCAAAAAATCATTTTACAAGCGCAAAAGATATTGCAATTATGTCGCAGGAATTAATTAAACACGATTTGATATTGAAATACAGCACCTTATGGCAGGATACAATCAGAAACGGAGAGTTTACTTTAACAAATACAAACAGACTTGTAAGATACTATGACGGCTGCAATGGATTAAAAACAGGCTCAACAGATAAAGCAGGTTACTGCATCAGCGCTACGGCAAAACGAGGAGAATTACAGCTCATAGCGGTCGTTATGGGGGCTGAAACACGAGACAGCAGAAACGCTACCGCGCGTACGCTTCTTGATTTTGGTTTTTCAAATTACGGAATATATAAGAATAATGAAAATTTCATTGAAAATATAAATATTTTTAACGGAACAAAAGGTAATACCGCTATATATTCATCAGAGTTTTCTGCCGTCGTTCCCAAAAGCATGATTAAAAAGGTTGAATTAATATATGAAATTCCCGAATACGTCGACGCTCCTCTGAAATCGGGTGACGTCGTTGGAAGAATTATATACAAATTAGACGGCGAACAAATAGGAAGCTCAGATATATTTGTAAAAGAAGAAATAGATAAAATAACAGTATTTGAAATTTTTAAACAATTAATAAAAAATATTTTTAATTTATAAAAACAAAATAATTATTATGTATTGAAATAATTTAAATAATGATGTATAATTATCTTAGATAAAAGAATAAGAGGTGTAAAAATGAATTTAAAATTATCTGACAAATTTATTAAAGGTTTTGTTAGCGCTGAAGAAATCAAAAACCTTGAAAATCAAGCGAAATCAGCTTTGAATCTTGTAAAAGAAGGAAACGGTGCCGGAAATGACTTTCTCGGTTGGTATGATCTTCCCATTAATTATGATAAAGAGGAATTTGAGAGAATAAAGAAGGCTGCTAAAAAAATTAAAGAAAATTCAGATATTCTCATCGTAATTGGTATAGGCGGTTCATATCTCGGCGCAAGAGCTGCTATCGAATTTGTTAAGAGTCCAATATATAATAATTTAAAAAAAGATACACCAGATATATATTTTGCGGGAAATAATATATCCACTACTGCACTTACAGAGCTTCTTTCTATCTGTGAAGGAAAAGATATCTCTGTAAACGTAATTTCAAAATCGGGAACTACCACCGAGCCTGCAATTGCATTCAGAGTATTCAAGGCTTTGCTTACCGAAAAGTACGGTGAGGATGGCGCTCGCGACCATATATTCGTAACAACGGATAAATGCCGGGGAACTCTCAAGGAGTTTTCCGATAAAGCAGGTTATGAAACCTTTGTCGTTCCCGATAACGTAGGCGGAAGATATTCGGTTCTTACCGCTGTCGGTCTTTTACCCATTGCCGTTGCGGGCATTGATATTGATTCAATGATAAAGGGCGCGGCTGCCGCTAAAGCACGTTTTTCCTCGGATGACGTTGACTCTAACGAAGTACTTAAATACGCGATTATAAGAAACGCGCTTGCAAGAAAAGGCAAATCAACCGAAATTCTCGTTGGATACGAGCCTTATATGCTTATGCTCAATGAGTGGTGGAAACAGCTTTACGGAGAAAGCGAAGGAAAGGATCAAAAGGGAATTTTTCCTGCTTCGGTTATTTTCTCGACAGATCTTCACTCACTCGGACAGTATATACAGGACGGTCAAAGAAATCTTTTTGAAACCGTAATATACGTAAAAGACCCTGGTGCGAAATTCACTATTCCGCATGACAAAAATAACGTTGACGGACTTAATTTTATATCCGGAAAAGAGCTTGATTATGTAAATGAGACGGCAATGCTGGCAACACTTATAGCGCACAACGACGGCGGAGTCGCTAATATCTTAATTGAGCTTGAGGACAGAAGCGCGTATTCATTTGGATATCTCGTATACTTTTTTGAGCTTGCATGCGCTGTATCCGGTTATATGCTTGGAGTTAACCCCTTCAACCAGCCCGGAGTTGAAGCATACAAGAAAAACATGTTTGCCCTTCTTGGAAAACCCGGATACGAAGATATGAAAGAAGAACTTGAAAAGAGAATAAAAACAGCAGACAATTAAATTTTTAAAAAAATCAATCAAAATGCGCAAAAACCTATTGATTTTTTGGAAATATTAGTGTAAAATATATATATAAGGTTCGTATTTCGAACTGAAGCGTATTAAAATCTCAGGAGGATCTCAAAATGATCAAATTATTTATCGGCGCTAAAGGCTCTGGAAAAACCAAAACACTTATCGAACTTGCAAACAACGCCACCAACGCTTCAAATGGCTCCGTAGTGTGCATTGAAAAAGGAGATAAACTTACTCACGATATTACATATAAAGCAAGACTTGTGGATACCGATGCGTATAAAATATACGATGCTGAATCTCTTTACGGATTTATCGCAGGTATTCTTGCATCTAACAATGATATAACCGATGTATTTGTTGATTCTGCGTTGAAAATCTGCGGAAATGACAACGCTGCTTTTGAAGATATGCTTGGAAAACTCAACGAAATAGCAAAAGACGTAAATCTTATCATGACAGCGTCAATTGCAGTTGAGGACTGCCCCGCAGGAATAAAGGCTTACGCTTAAGTTAAACAAAACAAAATTAAGACTCTGTTTTCGGACAGAGTCTTTTTTATCAATAAAAATAATTTTGCATAGAATATTAACGAGGTTTACCTCAAATTCTATTGTATTATGTCAGACATAAGACGAGGGAGTATTTATAATGCAAGATAATAGAAATATACCGAACGGTCTTGGCTGTGATAATCAAGGAATGGTATGCATAGATACTAAGAGAATTCTTGATTGTTGCAGAGACAGAGATTGCTTTGAAAACGTAAGAGTTTATCTTACGTCCTTCGGTGAAGACGTTTTATCAAATGCAGCGAACGTAAGAACACGCAGCGCTAAGCTTATATGGGCATACGTAGGCGTCGACCAGGTACCGTTTAACAGAGGATTTTATCAGATAACAGTGCGTTATTACATCAAAGTTGAATGTGAAGCATGCCTTGGTATAGGAAAAAGCCAGACGTTCTGCGGAATAGCCGTGCTTGAAAAAGACGTTATCCTTTACGGAGGAGAGGGAAGAGTCATAAGTTACTCTTCAAGTCCTAATAATAATTATTGCTGCATAGGTGATATAAATACAGTGTCGGCAAACGATCCAATTGCTGTTGTTGAAACGGTTGAGCCGATTGTTTTAGGCACTAAAATAGTAGATAACGTGTGCTGTAATGAGTGTTGTGAAATTCCGGCGGCTGTATGCGGATGTATTGACGGAGAACTTGTCACAAATCCATCGTCAAATAATCCGACGCTGTATATATCTTTCGGAATATTCTCAATAATAAGAATTGAGCGCGAGGCACAGCTGCTCGTGCAGGCGGCGGATTACTGCATCCCTGATAAAGAATGTACTGCGGCTACAAATGACGACAACCCCTGTACACTTTTTAACACGATGCCTTTTCCGGTTAACCAGTTTAAAACCACAATGTCACCGCCTATAGAAATAAATTCACAAAAGAACGGCGGCTGCGGCTGTAACGGACGCTAAAATTTAAAAGGGTAGTTTCATGCTACCCTTTATTTTGTTTCATAATTTCATATGCAAACATAGTTGTGGCAGATGCCGCAGAAAGTGAAGCACGAAATTCTCGAGCATAATCAATTTTTACAAGCATATCGGTTTTATTGAGCAATTCTTTTGAAATCCCCCGTTTTTCACCACCCACAATAAGTAATATCGGATATTCCAAAACGCATTTACCCAAAATATTATCCGTTCGTTCATCAGCGCAAATAATCTTATATCCCTTTTTATGAAATATATCTGCCGCAGCCAAAGCGTCAGAGTTAAAGACAGGGAAGAGCTCTGAAGCTCCCGCAGAGCTTCTCGCAACAACACCCGCCGCGCTTAACCAATTTCGCTCGGGAAGAATTATACCGTCGCAACCGCACGCATAAAGAGAGCGCAGGGAATAGCCGAAATTATATGGGTCCTCGATTCCCTGTATCATACAGTAAAAACCGTTTTCTTTAACGTTTGAATCAATAGAGAGGTAGGGAATATTTCTTGATTCAGTTATCGCTATAATACCGCCGTGGGAAGCTCCTAAAGTTATTTTTTCAATTTCATCATTCTCTGCTTCGCAAACTTCATAATTCATTTTATAAGAAACTGCCCTCAAATATCCTATATCTTTTGATATTTTACGATATTTTGATTTATCATATAGAACTTTTATGATTTTGCGGTCATTGATTCCTGACTCCACGCCTTTTATAATTGACCTAATAGATGTCATTCCTTCAAAAACCAGAGAATTTTGAAATTTAATATCTTCTTTTATCATTTAAAAGTTACGCCTTTCATATATTTAAATAAAGTAAATATAGGGAGATTTAATCCAATGAGAAGGATATTGGGCAGGGAAAGATGCGAAGTTATTGCCGAATACGTTATAGATACAGGAGCAACCGTAAGGGTAGCTGCGCAAAATTTCGGTATTAGCAAAAGCACTGTACATAAAGATTTATCATATAAATTACGCTATGTAAATCCAAGACTTTATAACCGCGTCAAAGAAATATTAGAAATAAATAAATCAGAACGGCATTTAAGGGGCGGGGAAGCAACACGTCAAAAGTATTTAAAAAGAAAATTATAATAAAAAATCAGGGAAGCGCCCTGCCCTAAATTTTATCCATTAAATTGCTTCTGCTATTATTATATATCAATTAACTTTCTTTTTCAATATTTAATTATAATTTTATTTAATATATCTAATTAAAAAATATACACAATATCAGCTTAAATCAAGAAAATAAAATGATACAGTCTTAAAACGGTATTAAGCAACCATAAATATTATAAATTCAAAGATAAGTATATTTTAATTAAAATTTCAAATTTAATATAAAAAAAGCAATTATTCCGCCAAATATCCCCTTAAAACTTCCCTAAATTATACAAAATTTTCATTTTGTATAATTGCATATCTATGTACTGACCATGCTCCC
>JAZQKG010000022.1:0-10065 GCA_045542035.1 Eubacteriales bacterium
CGATCCGACTTGCTATCTCTGTTGAATGGCTTGACGGCGCAGGTGAGGTCGTTGACGTTGAAGCTTGGTTCGCAGGCAACGAGATTACTCCTTACGATATCAAAGGTCTTTCTAACATTGAAATAACCGGCAACGGCTGGTACAATATGGATTACACCACTTGGGAATCTGGCGGTGTTGATATGATTGGCAACAAGTTCATAGCTGAGGCTCTTACTCCTATGATCTTCACAGCCAAGAAGACTCCTGTTCCCGCGTTTACAGATGTTAAGCTTAATATGTCGCTTCTCACTAAGTTTGAAGCTAACCTTTATATCACAAACAGACCTCTTGAGAATATTATCGTTAACGGTATCTTCTCAGACGCTGAGCTTACTCTCAATATGATTGAAGACCTTAAGCTCGCTGAGGTTGACGGAATGTCATTCTATCTCGATAACTTCTTCTTCGACAACTCTGACGTTGATAAAGTAGTTTCAAGATACGTACAGTACACAGTAGTATACGAGGGCGGTGAAATCACCCTTACTGCTAAAGTAGACGTTTCTCTCCTTGATTACGCACAGAAGGTTCTCGCTCAGTACGGTTGCGGCTCTGAGGAAACAAATCTCGCTTATAACCTTATCAACTACGCAAACGCTGCATACGCTTATAAGACCGGCGAAGATTACGCTGACGCCGCTGCATTCCTTGCTCTTGACGGACATGAAGAAGGATGCGCTTGCTCCGCAACTCACGCTTACGCTCCCGAGGAAGTTTGCCCCGATATGTATACTCTTGGCGAAAACGTTATAGGTTGGAGCTTTGACGTTTCAAACGAGCAGCCCGCATTCGTCGTTTACGTAAAGGTTGACGAGTTTGATAACGCTCTCGTTGAGGATATCGAGCTTGCATTCTTCGGTATCAACGGAACTGAGCTTAGCGACGTGGCTGTTAAGCTTGTTCGCGGCGAAAACGTTGAAGTTGGTGAAGATGTATACGCAACGTTCTTCTTCGAGGATATGCCTCTTTACAACGCTGCTGAGATATTCACTCTCACAGTTACCGATGCAACAACAGGCGAAGTTTGCGTTGCTAATTACAGCCTTGCAACCTACATTGATTACGCTGTTTGGGCTGAACTCGATGCAGACGCTCTTAAGGTAGCTGAGGCTCTTTACTCCTTCGCTAAGGTAGCTAAGGATTACAAACTTAACTAATTAATAATAACAAGAAAAGCATAACATGATTGGGCAAAAACGGCGGTGATTATTCACCGCCGTTTTTGATTCATGAGCCTCTTAAATAGGGTATGTTCCTGCGATAGCGGATGAGAGGTTTTTGCCTTCCTCCGATACTGATTAGGTTAGAGTCGGACGGAGCGGGGAGCTGCCTCGATCTTTGCAAACCATAACAAGATGTTCTCAAAATTTTCCGGATATTCCAAAATTTTTGATATAAGCAAAAAAACAGAGGGTAGCTCAGTTGAGCTACCCTCTTATGAATTAAAGGGATAGGGGGATTTTGAGCGAAAATCTTCGCTTTTCATAAATACGTCGAGAGTCATTTAGGTTACCCCTAAATGCGCCAGCCCCTTAATAATTATTGATATCAGATTGTATGAATGCCTTTTTCTACGTCAGCGTTAGCGTCAAGATTATATTTCTGATGCTTTCTCCAATCAAAGAATTTGATTGCTACCTGCTCGAACAGCGCAAGTGAAAGAAGGTCTTCATCCTGCTCCTGATACGGAGCAACTCTCTGACGGAGAAAATCGATTTCGGGAGCAATTTTATCAGCGGGTCTGTAATCTATTACCGAGTCGTCGCCGATTATCTTTTTTCTGAACTCGTCTGAAACGGGAGCGGGGCATTTGCCGTACTCACCGCGTACAAGTCCTTTGAATTCCTTTGTAACTCTTGCGTATCTTCCTTCGTCGGCAAATATTACGTTATTAACCGCCTGCGTTCCTACAATCTGAGAGGTAGGAGTTACGAGGGGAGGGAATCCAGCGTCCTCACGTACCCTTGCAACCTCTTCAAGAACCTCGTCAAGCTTATCCGACTTTCCCGCCATTTTAAGCTGAGAAATGAGGTTTGAAAGCATTCCGCCGGGAACCTGGTAACGAAGAGTGTTAACGTCAACCTTGAGAACCTTAGGGTCAATAAGCGAGGATTTGAGATATTCTTCGCGAATCTTATTAAAATGCTTTGCAACGACGTCAAGCTTAGCAAGATCAAGTCCTGTGTCGTAAGGAGTGTTGCTGAGAGTTGCAACAAGGGATTCCGTAGGTGTATGCGACGTACCCATAGCGAGAGGAGATATAGCTGTATCAACACCGTCAACGTTTGCTTCAATCGCTTTAAGAAGCGTCATTGAGCCAAGACCCGCTGTGTAATGGGTATGAAGGTGAATCGGAATCTTAACCGTATTCTTAAGAGTTTTTACAAGCTGATACGCATCGAAAGGCTTGAGAAGACCGGACATATCCTTTATGCATATTGAATGTGCGCCCATTTCCTCAAGCTGCTTTGCGTATTCTGCAAAGCTCTCGTTTGTGTGAAAGGGAGAGGTTGTGTAGGAAATAGCAGCCTGAACGTGACCGCCCTCTTTAATGGTTGCTTTAATTGCGGTTTCAAGGTTTCTCGCGTCGTTAAGAGCGTCAAAAATACGAATAATATCTATACCGTTTGCTATAGACTTCTGAACGAAGTATTCTACTACGTCATCAGCGTAGTGGCGGTATCCGAGAATATTCTGACCGCGGAAAAGCATCTGAAGCTTTGTGTTTTTAACGTGGGATCTAATGGTGCGAAGTCTTTCCCAGGGATCTTCGTGAAGAAATCTGAGACATGTATCAAACGTAGCTCCGCCCCATGCTTCAAGAGAATAGTAACCGACTTTGTCCATATCCTCAAGTATAGGAATCATTTCTTCGGTAGTCATACGGGTTGCCGCAAGCGACTGATGAGCATCGCGGAGAACTGTTTCTGTTATTAAAACTTTTGACATTTTATTTATCCTTTCAATATATTTTGCTTAGCGGAAGAAGCTTAAGAATACTCCTGCCGCAACGGCAGAGCCGATAACTCCGGCAACGTTCGGGCCCATAGCGTGCATAAGAAGGAAGTTTGATGGATCAGCCTTGCGTCCTTCATCCTGCGCGACTCTTGCAGCCATTGGAACTGCGGAAACTCCCGCGGAACCGATAAGGGGATTGATTTTACCGCCGGAAAGCTTACACATAATTTTACCGGTTATAAGACCTCCGCAGGTTGAGAGTATAAACGCGCAAAGACCGAGAGCGATTATATAGAGTGTCTGAGGTCTTAAGAAGTTTTCGGCATTCGCGGTAGCTCCAACCGAAACACCAAGGAATATTGTAACTATATTACACATTTCATTCTGCGCGGTTTTTGAAAGTCTGTCAGCAACACCCGATACGTTGAAGAGGTTTCCGAGCATAAGGAATCCTACGAGGGGAGCAGCATCGGGAATAAGAAGAACCACTATTAAAGTAACGATAATAGGGAATATTACTTTTTCAATCTTCGAAACAGGGCGAAGATTGCTCATTTTTATTTTTCTTTCTTTTTCTGTAGTAAGTAGTCTCATAAAAGGCGGCTGAATAATAGGAATAAGCGCCATATATGAGTATGCCGCAATAGCGATAGCGCCGAGAAGCTGAGGCGCAAGCGTTTTGGTAACGAGAATTGCGGTAGGACCGTCAGCACCGCCGATAATACCGATAGCGCCGGCTTCCATAGGAGTAAATCCAAGGCAAAGCGCCGCGACGAAAGCAGCAAATACACCGAGCTGAGCTCCCGCGCCCATAAAGAGGGACTTGGGATTTGCGATAAGGGGAGTGAAATCGGTCATAGCTCCTACGCCAAGGAAAATAAGCGAAGGATATATTCCAAGCTTAACACCGAGATAAAGAACGTCGACAAGACCGCCGTTGTTAATGACTTCCTTTATCATAGTAGTCATCTTAATATGTATAACTCCGCCGTCTATCGTTGCGGAATTGCCGAGGAAGTTCTCAAACTGTGCCTCTACTGCGGAAAGTGTTAGGTTAACTTTACTGAGTGCTTCCTCTGAAAAATCGAGAAGAAGCGTTCCTTCCGGCGTTACAGAATGAAGCGCGTCGGGAAGCCAATCAAGGAATGCGTTGAACTCGGGAGCAAGACTTCCGACAACCATTCCGTTTTCCATTGTAAGATAATAATCATCAAAGAAAAAATCAAGATGAATAAGGTTTGCACCCGGAAGGTTTGCAAGAAGCATACCGAAAGCGATAGGCATAAGCAAGAGGGGCTCGAATTTTTTAACGATAGCTAAATAAAACAGAGCTCCGATAATTACGTACATTATGATATATTGCCACCAATTACTTTCGGAAAAGAGCTTTGCAATACCTGTAGTGCCAAGAAAATTCTTTATAGCATCTAACATTTATATTACCTCTGCCATAAAATAACTTAGTTAATTGTTGCAATAATATCGTTTGCGTTTACAGAAGCGCCCTTCTGAACGTTTACAGAAGCGATTGTGCCGTCACAGGGAGCAGGAATATCATTTTCCATCTTCATAGCTTCAAGCACGCATATAACGTCGCCTTTTTTGACGGTCTGACCTGCGGATACTTTAACGTCAAGTATAGTACCGGGCATAGGCGCCATAACCTTGTTTGCGCCATCCGAGCCTGCGGCAGACTGGGCCTTGGGAGCTGCGGGAGCAGCAGGCGCCGCAGCGGGAGCCGGCGCGGAAAATACAGGAGCTGCCATAGCAGGCGCCTGAGTTACTTCGCCTGCTTCTTCAACAACGACTTCATAGGTTGTTCCGTTAACTGTTATATTATATTTTTTCATTGTTATATCCTCTCATAATAGCTTTAATTTATTTTCTTTTAAATGATACTACTCTGAATTTTACGTTATTTCCGCTTTCGCTTTCAGCCATGGCAATTGCCGCGGCAATAACAGCTACGATTTCAGAATCAGAAGCTGCTGAAGCTGACGTTTGCTGAGGTATAAGCTCTTGCTTTACCTCAGGCTTCTTTTCCTTAGTTGGAGCATTTGTAAAAACAAGCTTAAACACCGTAAGCAAAGCCCAAATAATTCCAAGAACGGCAAATACCGCTCCAATACCAAGCAAAAGTATCTGTCCGCCAAAGCCAAGGGTTTCAGACCAACCGAGAGTATCTCTGATAACCTGATCGTACTGATCAGGAGATACGCTTAATAAAAAATTCATTACATTTCCTCCTAATCTTATAGAGGAAGTATTTTGCGGCGGGAAACAGTAGCCGAGCCTTTTGCCGCAAGCATAAGCAGAGCGGAGCATATTCTTGCTCTGAGTTCGTTTATGCTTATGATATCATCGATTTCACCGCTTGAAGCCGCAACTGCGGGGGAGGTAACTGTTGCTTTCCATTCGTTAATAAACTCCTCACGCGTTTTTTCAAGAGTTATGTACTTATCCCAAGAAAAAGCAACTCCTCTTTCAGCGTTAAGAGCACCTATCTCCGAATTTTCAGTTGCGTAAACGAGATCCGCGCCAAGAGCCTTTGAACCGAGAAGAACGAAAGACGCGCCTATAGCGTGACCGAGAATAATCGTAATTTTCGGAATCGTTGATGTTGAATAAGCAAACGCAAGCTTTGCAAGCTCAGGAGCAAAGAAGTCTTTCTCATTTTCTTTTGAAACCTCAAGTCCGAGAGAATCCACGAGAGTTACAACAGGAACAGAAAAGGCATCGCAAAAATTAATAAATTTAGAAATCTTTCTTGCAGCCGATACGTTAAGCTTACCTTCATTCACCGAGAATGAGTTAGCAACAATACCGCACTTAACTCCGCCGACAGTAGCAAAAACGGTTGAAACAGAAGCTTCAAAATCGTGTGATACCTCATAAAATACACCGTTATCCGCGATGACGGATATTGCGGAAAGAGCATTTCCCGAGAAATCAAGCTCACCGAGCTTTTTATTGAGATTATCCGCGCATTCACCGACAATAACACCAACCGAAGCGTTATCGGGAATGTAGGAAATAAGAGTTCTGATATAAACAGCGCACTGTTCAGAAGAACCGCTATATGCAAGGATGGCGTTCTGCGCGTCTGCCTCCCCCGTTATTTCAGGCGAAGAAACGTAAAGAGAAGCATCGTCGCTCTTAATAACGAAATCAAACATTGACGCTATCGCTGCGGATGTTCCAATACATTTACCTGCAACAAAAGCAATCTGAGGAATAACTCCCGATGCTTTTGATACGCATGCCATAATTCTTCCGTAGGCGGCAAGACCTACAGTGCCTTCAAAAACGTCTGTACCGTTTGAGTCAAAAATAGCTATAACAGGCGCTCCGTTTGAAAGAGCAAGGCTGTAAAGATCGGCTATTTTTTTTGCGTGGCGCTCGTCAATGACGCCGCCCATTCTTGAAGAATCTTCCGCAAAGGCAAAGACGAGCTTTCCGTCTATTGCTCCGTAACCGCAGATAACTCCTTCAAATTCGTTTGCATTTTCCGTGGACATAAAGTCAGAAATACCGCGTTTCGCGTATGCGCTTGTCTCAACGAATGTGTTAGCATCGAAGAGCAGTGCAAGGCGGTCTCTCGCTGCAGAGTTTTCACTCTGAACAAGAGATGCGCGAAGTTCTTCAACTGTTGGAAGTCCACAGATTTCTGGTTTTGTGTATTTGTTCAAACCGAATTCCCGATTTGCTGTAACAGCAAATCTCTCCTTCCATAAAAAATATCAAAATCTAGTTAAATGAGGGTAAAAACGACATATTATTCATAACTTGCCCAAATTTCACCAAATATAATATACCACCAAATTTAAAATAAGTCAAGTAATTTTCAAAATTAATTATATAAAAGAGATGCAATGTAAAAACAAAGCATCTCCTAGTTAGTTATTTGTTTAAAGAAATTATCGTTGCGTTTAATTTTTTTATATCATCACTTAAATGCGAAACAATAATTACGAGTCTTGTTTGACTTTCTTTTATAATTAACTCGTAAATTTTTTCTCTCAATTTATCGTCAAGCTCTTTCGTTGGCTCGTCAAGCAAAATAACGTTGCTTTTTTTTAGAAATGCTCTTGTGAGAGAAACTCTTTGTTTCATACCGCCGGAAAGCTCACTCGGATAAAGATTCATATCACTGTCAGAAAATCCAAGGAAAGAGAGCATCTGTTTTGAAGAAGGCAACATTTCCTCGTTCCATTTATCACCTAACGTAAAAGCAACGTTTTCGAGCGCTGTAAGGTTTGGAAAAAGTCGGTATTCCTGAAAGGCAAACGAAACGTTTTTTGCGCCTCCGCCTTCTATTTTTCCTTTGTAACGGTTGTCGAGTCCTGCAATCATTCTGAGAAGTGTGGTTTTGCCAATTCCGCTGTCACCGACAATTGCGTATATTCCCGTATCGTTAAACTCGTAAGAAAAATCATCGAAAATTATTTTTTTTTCGAAGCTTTTCTTTATTTCGGAGAGAATTAAACTCATATTTTGCACCTCCCAAGAAGATATTTTGTTATTTTTTCAAGAGAAATGCTCATTATTATGATTATAATAGTCCAAGCAAAAACACTTGAAGTATCAAAGAAATATTTTGAATCATTGATATACTGTCCGATTGATTTTTTTGTATACGCGATGATTTCCGCAGCTATTTCCGATTTCCATGCGAGTCCTGTAGATGTAATTATAGCGGGAATTAAAAATTTTTTTAGGGAAGGAAATATAAGTATACTCAGTTTTTTTAAAAAAGAAAACTCATATATATAGCATACCTCTAAAAGTTCTCGGTCTATAGAATTTAATCCATCTATTGTGTTTTGCCATATTATAGGCATAACCATAAGCACGGCAATGAAAACAGCAAGCGCATCACCGCTCATCATAACCCACAGTATAATTATGAACGTTGCAACAGGCGTGGACTTTATTATCGACATAAGGGGTGTGATTAAAGATTTTATTGGAGAAAAAGCGTTTGATAAAAAAGCAAGAAGTATTCCAAGTGCAGTTCCGAGAACAAGTCCGATAATAACTCTCATTAAGGTGAAGAGAACGACCTTAAAAAAATAGTCAGAGTTTAAAATAACAATTAAAGATGAAAATGTCTCAGGAACCGATGGTAAAAAATATGCATTGTTAACTATAAGTGAAAACAACTGCCATACGGAGAGCCAGAACAGAAGTGGCACGAGTAAGCGTGCCACTGTAATGAATATCTTATTTTTCATAATAGAATGCATTATTCTTCGGAGCGGGTATATCAATAGCCTTATAGAATGCCTGAAGGGCAGCTTTCATATCCTTACCATCGATATATACTATTGAACCGTTTAAATTAGTCAGCGCCTTCTTTGCCGCAGGAACAGCGCCCATAACTCCTGTTTCAACAACGTATTCAGCAGCGGTGTCTATATTTTCACTGTTTGAAATAAAATTAATAGAATTTTTATATTCAGTAAGGAAATTGTCAATAACTGTTTTGTGTTCGCTGACAAAGGTTTTGCTTGCAACAACGCAACCCATTGTAAGCTCGGTTTGACAGTGCTGACTCCAAACTGTATTAAGGTTGATATCTACCGAATAGGAAATATTTGCGTTCGCGTTTTTAGCAATTGTAAGAAGTGAAGAGGTAACTATAGGTTCGGGTACAACAGCGATAGGAACGTTGCCGGCAACAACCTGTTCTCCGAGCTGCGCCGGAGTAACGATTTCAGTACCGTTAACAGAGGTTGAAACAGTAGCGTTTACGTTTGCTGCTTTCAACAGATATTCAAGAATCATTTTTGGAGTACCGTTTTTGCAGGTGTATACGGTTTTTCCTTCAAGTTCGGAGAAGGAATTTATTGTAGTATTAGCATCTGTTAAGACAAAGAGTGTATTTAAGGTATTAATTGCCAAAACGATAGTATTATCATCAGTCGTGTTATAATAGGTAACCGCTTCATTAGTAGGCAGACAAATAACATCCACTTTTCCTGATGTTAAAGCTGCTGTCGCCTGCTTTGTATCCGTAAATTTTTCAAACGTGTACTTTGCGTCGGCTTCTGTTGAAGCTGCGTTATCGTGAATAAGTTTTGCCATTCCCATTCCGGTAGGTCCTGCCATATAACCGACTCTAACGGCGGTGTTATCATCCGATGGCGCACCGCAGCTTGCAAAAGAAAGTATGCAAACCGATAACAAGATTAGAATTGAGATAATTTTTTTCATTATTTAAATCCTTTCGAGACTTTTTAAGTCTAATATATTTATTTTTTTATTATTTAATTTAATACAACCTGCTTCTGTTAGAGAATTTATCGCGCGATACAAAGAGGCTCTTCCAACGTTTAATGACTCTGCCGTTTTTTTGCAGTTAAACGGAAATTCGTTTTTTAAGTTCTTTTTGTGTTCTAAAATAATATAGCTGGCAAATTTCTGCTCTACATTATCGGCGGTAAACGTTGAAATTTTGCAATTTAAAAAAGATATCTTCTTTGTTAAAAATGAAATAACGTTCATCGCAATTTCCGAATATTTTTTTGTAACAGCTAAAAAATCCTCTTGCGGAATAAATATAATTTTAGAATTACGCGATGCAATAATTTGCGTAGGGTACTCATTTTCACCGGACAGCACGGCTAAAATTCCAAATGAATCACCGGGTTTAATGATATTAAGTGGTACTAAACTTCCGTCAGATTTTAATTTGTTTATTACGCACTCTCCTTCTAATACAAAACCTATCTTTTTCTCATACCGTGACGGTGAGTATATAGAATTTCCATGTGAAAACTTTTTTACTTCGTAATTGATTTCGGACAAAATATTCAGAGCGTCTTCTCGCATAATAGAAGTAAAAATAAACGTATCTAAAAGAAAATCAACAGTTTTTTGGGACATATTCGTTCTCCAAAGTGTATCATTTGGGACAATTATACACCTTTTTTTTGTTATTGTCAATAATTTTTTTGAAATAATACAAGTTTTTGTTTTTAATTACTTTTGAAAAATGAAAAACTTAAAAAAGTGTCAAAATATTACGAAAAACCATTGCATTTAATAAAAATATATGTTATA
>JAZQKG010000023.1:0-4907 GCA_045542035.1 Eubacteriales bacterium
TAATATAAAAGATGTAATGTGCATGAGCGTTATTTTGCACATGCAAATTAAAAGGAGGATTAAAAAATGCTCAAAAAACTTTCAACCATCCCTTTTAACGGAACAAAAGAGCAGGAAGAAAAGCTTAACGCAGTAATCGCAGCTAACAAGCATGATAAAAGCAGACTTATGGCTGTTATGCAGGAAGCTCAGGAAATCTACGGTTACCTTCCCTTCGAAGTTCAGAATATGATCGCAGAAGGAATGGACGTTCCGCTTGAAAAAGTATACGGTGTAGCAACGTTCTACGCCCAGTTCTCTCTTACTCCCAAAGGCGAGTACCACATATCCGTATGTCTCGGTACCGCATGCTACGTTAAGGGCGCAGGCGCTCTTTACGACAAACTTCAGCAGGTGCTTGGCATCGTCGGTGACGAATGTACGGAAGACAGACGCTTCTCGCTCACAGCTTGCCGCTGCATCGGAGCTTGCGGTCTTGCTCCCGTTCTTACAGTAAATGAAGAAGTTTACGGCCGTCTTGTCGTTGACGATGTTGACGGTATTATTGCAAAATATAAAAACTAAAATCTGCGTTTTTCAGAGGATAGACTTATGAAAATAAGTACAATGCAGAATTTGCTGGAAGCTAAGGTTCTTTGCTGTGAAGAAAATATCGAAAAAAGCGTCTATTCCGCTTGCGGATGCGACCTTATGAGCGATGTTTTAGCTTACGTCAAGGACCAAGCCGTTTTACTTACGGGTCTTGTCAATCCCCAAGTCATCAGAACTGCCGTAATGATGGACATGATATGTATCGTATTCGTTCGCTCAAAAACTCCAAGTGAGGAAATGCTGTCGCTTGCAAAAGAAAGCGGAATAGTAGTAATGACAACAGATAAACGTCTTTACGAAGCCTGCGGTCTTTTATATTCAAACGGGCTTGTCGGCAACAAAACGAAATGAGCGAAGAATTGATTTTCAGATTTGACGTTGACGGCTCCGACTTCACGTCTGCCGGTCACGCATCTGTCCAAGTCAAAAAGAATTTACGGCAACTCGGGATATCCCCCGAAGTAATAAGACGCGTTTCCATAGCAATGTATGAAGGCGAAATAAACATGGTCATTCACGCCGGCGGAGGTATTGCAGAAGTTAAGGTGTGCGAAGACCGTATTGAAATTATTCTTGACGATAAAGGTCCCGGAATTAAGGATATTGACCAAGCTATGCAAGAGGGATTTTCCACAGCTCCCGATAACATACGGTCTCTCGGATTCGGCGCAGGTATGGGACTTCCCAATATGAAGCGCTATACCGATTCAATGGAAATTTCATCCGTAGTCGGTGAAGGAACCCGAATCGTTATGAAAGTTAATATAAACAGGTGACGGCGATGCATAAATATGAGCATTCGGTTATTCTTGACGAAAGCAAGTGCTGCGGATGCACTACTTGCTTAAAACACTGTCCGACTGAGGCTATAAGAATACGCGGAGGACACGCAATAATCAATCCAGAAAGATGCATTGACTGCGGTGAATGCATAAGAGTGTGCCCTCATAACGCAAAAAAAGCGGTGTGCAGCAAAATTGCCGATATGGATCGTTTTAAATGGAAGATTGCTCTTCCTGCCCCCACCTTGTACGGTCAATTTGATAATCTCGACGATATCGATTACGTACTTGACGGACTTTTAAAAATCGGCTTTGACCAGGTCTACGAGGTAGCGAAGGCTGCGGAGCTTGTTTCGGCATATACAAGGCTGTATTTAAAAACAGACGGTATAACGAAACCGGCTATAAGCTCGGCCTGCCCCGCTATAGTAAGACTGATAAGTTTAAGGTTTCCGTCTCTCACAGACCACGTTATACATATGCTTCCTCCCATGGAGGTTGCCGCAAAGCTTGCAAAGCAAAAGGCTATGTCCGAGCATCCGGAATTTAAGCCTGAGGACATCGGTGTATGCTTTATTACTCCCTGCCCTGCCAAAGCAAGCTACGTTAAGAACGGATTTTCAAGCTATAAAAGCTACGTTGACGAAGTTGTATCAATAAGCGATATATATTTTCTTTTGATAAGCAAAATGCGTAAAGGCGAAAATATACAGCCTCTTTCCGAATCGGGAATGATTGGACTCGGATGGGCAAGAAGCGGCGGAGAAGCAACTGCGATATTCAACGAAGATTATCTTGCGGCTGACGGCATAGACAATGTTATTCACGTCTTAGATCAGATAGAAAACGGAAATATACCTCATCTTGAATTTATAGAGCTTAATGCATGCACAGGCGGTTGCGTAGGCGGTGTTCTTACTATGCAAAATCCCTTTATTGCGAAAGCAAGGCTGCAAGCTCTGAGAAGATATCTTCCGGTATCTCAGAATATACTTTCCAAGGATGAGATGAACTATATTCCCGACACCTATCTTTTTGATGAATTGCCTGAATACAGCCCTATATCAAGACTCAGCGACAATATTGCTGAATCAATGCGTATGATGGCTGATATTCAAAACTTAAAAGCATCTCTTCCCGGCATTGATTGCGGAGCGTGCGGATCGCCCTCCTGCAGAGCCTTTGCCGAGGATGTTGTTAAAAAAAATCTACGTCTTGACGATTGTCCAATACAAAAGGAGAATACGAAATCAAGGCAAAAGGGGTGATAAATATGACAGTAGAACAATTTTCTGAAAGCACAGGTTTTACTGCGATTATTTTACCCGATAAATCCAGAGAAGTCCAAGGCGCATACGTCGGGGACTTGCTCAGTTGGGTAATGGGACGGGCAAAATCGGACAATGCCTGGATCACCATTATGTCAAATCTAAACGTTATTGCGGTTGCAACTCTTACAGACGTTTCGTGTGTAATTTTTGCGGAAGGCGTCGTTCCGGACAAGGAGCTTATTGACGTTGCTGAAAGCAAAGGAGTAAATCTCCTTATATCCGAGTTATCGTCATATGATACTGCGGTAACTGTCTCGAGGCTGCTTTCATAATGCGACGTTACTACTATGATTTACATACGCATTCCTGTCTGTCTCCTTGCGCAGATGATGACAACACCCCGAATAATCTTCTCGGTATGGCATCGCTTGCCGGAATTGATATACTTGCGTTAACAGATCATAATACCGCAAAAAACTGCCCTGCTTTCTTTAAAGCGGCTGACAAATACGGAATTATACCGGTCGCAGGTATGGAGCTGACATCTTCGGAAGATATTCACATCGTTTGTCTTTTCGAAGAGCTGCAGTCCGCGCTTGACTTTGACAAGTATCTTGATAATTACCGCATTCCAATAGAAAACAGACCTGATATATTCGGCCACCAGATTATAACCGACGAAAACGATTTTATTATAGGAGAAGAAAAAAATCTTCTTTCTAACGCTACCACTGTTTCCGTTGAAGATATTCCTTCGCTTGTGAAGAAATTTGGAGGGATATGCTACCCTGCTCATATAGACCGCGATGCAAACGGTATTATATCAACGCTTGGTACCTTCCCCAAAACTCCTTTTTTCTCCTGCGTTGAATTTCATGATCCGAATAAAATACCCGAATATGAAAAAAAATACTCACTTCGGGAAAAGCTCTTTGTAATAAGCTCCGACTCGCATTATCTGACGGACGTGAAAGACAAAGAAAACTTCTTTGAACTTGATGGCGATTCACCCGAATCAGTCAGAAAAGAGCTGTTTAAACTGTTCAAAAAAGGCGAGGACCTCATATGAAGGAGCTATCACTTAATATATTGGATATTGCAGAAAACTCTGTCAAAGCAAAAGCAACTCTAACCGAAATAACTATAGATGAATCCGATACCGCGCTGACAATAACTATCAAAGACGACGGATGCGGTATGTCCGAACAAACGCTAAGATCTGTTACCGATCCTTTTTATACCACAAGAACCACAAGAAACGTGGGACTTGGGATCCCGCTTCTCAAAATGAGCGCGGAGCAAACAGGGGGATACGTTGAAATAACGTCAAAGCAGAAAAATGATGAGTCTTCTCTTCACGGAACGACGGTTGTAGCTCACTACAATAAAAATCATATTGATTTTACACCGCTCGGCGATGTTATATCTACGATAAAAACGCTTATTCAAGGTCATCCCGACACGGATTTTCTTTTCAGACACACTACGTCAAAAAAAGAGGTTATCCTTGATACAAGATCTTTGCGGGAGATTCTCGGTGACGTTCCTCTTGACACTTACGATGTAATCAAGTGGATAGAAGAATATCTTGAGGATCAATATTCTTAGATTTAAATAATATTTAAATAAAAGCATCTTATTAAGAAAGGAAAAACAAATGAAATCTTTGGCTGAATTACAGGCAATAAGAGACAAGATGAAAAACAAAGTAATCTTGCGCGAAGGCGCTAACGAAATCCGCGTTGTTGTCGGAATGGCAACCTGCGGTATTGCAGCAGGCGCCCGCCCCGTTCTCAACGCATTCGTTGAGGCTGTAAACGCAGAAAACCTGTCCGATAAGGTTACGGTTTCTCAAACCGGATGTATCGGAATCTGCCAGTATGAACCCGTTGTGGAAATCTACGAGGCAGGCAAAGAAAAAACCACTTATGTAAAAATGACTGCTGAGAAAGCAAAGGCAGTTGTTGAAAAACATCTCAAAGGCGGCAATGTTGTTTCAGAATTCACCATTGCAAACGCTAAATAATCGGAGGTAAAGTTTATGATTCGTGCACATGTTTTGGTTTGTGGCGGTACAGGCTGTACCTCTTCTGGCAGCCAAGCCGTTCAGAAGGCTTTTACAGAAAATATTGAAGCCTTCGGTCTTTCCGAGGAAGTAAAACTCGTTCAAACGGGTTGCTTCGGTCTTTGCGCACTCGGTCCCGTTGTTATAGTTTATCCCGACGGAACATTCTATAGCCGCGTTACACCCGAAGACGTAAAG
>JAZQKG010000024.1:0-38824 GCA_045542035.1 Eubacteriales bacterium
CCAAGCGGTCTTAGGAAGACAATGTCATAAATCAACTCCTTGGCTCACAGAACGACATGGCTACGATCCGACTTACTTGCCAAAAACCTTCTCAGCTCAGGCTTTGTAGATCTTATGGAGCTTAACAACAAGGTCTCTATGGTCGAGCTTGATGTAAAAAATGACTGGATAGGAAAAACGCTTTTAGACCTTAATCTAAGAAAAAAACACTCGATAAACGTCGTCGCTATCAGACAAGGAAACAACATTGACGTTGAAATAGATCCCAAAAAACCGCTTGAAAAAGATATGAAGCTTATTGTTATAGCAAACACGGCAAAACTTGCCCGCTTAAAGTAATAGCAGAATATGTTATAGGGAGCCCGTCTTTTGAACGAGCTCCCTTTTTATATTTATATCTGTGTTAATAACCGTAATTTCTACGATTCAAGCTTCGGGTTTTCCTGCGCGAATTTCTTCATATAAGAGACGAGCTTTTCGACTCCCTCTACCGGCATTGAATTATATAGCGACGCGCACATACCTCCGACCGAGCTGTGACCGCCGAGGTTTTCAAGACCAAAGTCCTTTGCTTCCTCTCTAAATTTTCTGTCAAGCGCGGCATCACCGATTATGAAAATCACGTTCATCATTGAACGGCATTTTTTATCAACCGGCGCGGTATAATATGACTGCCCGTCAAGATAATCGTAAATAAGGCTTGCCTTGCGCTCGTTGCGGCGCTTCATTTCCTCAAGTCCGCCAATGGAAATTATCCAGTCAAACACAAGCTTTGCCAAATAAACAGATGACACGGGGGCGGTGTTTACCAAGCAATTACCGTCAACGATAGATTTATAATTTATCATTGCAGGAGTATCCTTGCGCGCACCTCCTATAAGATCGTCTCTGATTATAACGACGGTGAGTCCGGGAATACCCATCGAGCACTCGGCATTAGCGTATATCAAAGCAAATTTAGAAACGTCAACAGGCTCTGAGAGTATAAACGAGGACATTTCCGCGACAAGCGGTATATTTCCCGAATCGGGAATATAGTGATACTTCGTTCCGTATACCGTATTATTAAAGCAGATATGCACGTAATCCGCGTCGGGACGAAAATCGCTTCTTTTAGTTTCGGGCACGGTTGAGAAAGCAGGTATAGCTCCCGCGCTTGACGCTGCAATGGCAATATCACCGTACTTCTTCGCCTCAAGAGAGGCGCTTTTTGAAAGCTGACCGGATATAATGTAGTCAGCGCACTTATGCTCGGAGAGAAGATTCAGCGGAATCGCGGAATACTGAAAGTCGGCACCGCCCTCAACAAACATTATTTTATAGTTCTGCGGAATATTCATAAGCTCTCTGAGAGAAGACTCCGCCCCTCCCATAATTTCAGAATAATAAGGATTTTCACGGTTTATTTCCATAACGGGAATACCGGTGCCCTTATAATTAAAGAATTCCCCTTTTGCAAAATCTACGACCTCACTCGGAAGCATCGCGGGACCCTGAGAAAAATTATATATTCTTTCCATACTGTACTTGTCAGCCTTTCGGTTTATATGATAAGATTATACCATTAAATAAACTGCTTGTCAACTCAGTCGACCGATATAAACTTCATCCACTCGTCAAACATAGGAGCATACTTGTCCTTGAGCTCCGCTTTACAACACATCGTTACGTGAAAAAGCGCGTGCTCGTTTCTTGTTATATAATCGCAGTAATAATCATTCTCTTCTTCGTAAACATATTTGAGAACTATAACCTTATTTGCCTCGTCATAGCTTTCTTCGACGCCCGTATATCCATGCATTCCGACAAACCAATCGGCGTACTCCTTAACGGTGGCTTCCTTTTCAAGAGCGAGCTCGGTAAGAAGCGAATCCTTAGAGTAAAAATAAACAAAAAACTGAGTGAAATCATCGTTTCCGTAACAAAGGTCGGCATAGCTCACGCTAAGCTTTTTCATATCCTTCGGAAGAGCAAAATTCAAACCGCTTTCCGAATATTTCTTCATTCCGCTGTAACTTCCTCCGAAACATGATACAACAGAAAACAAAGAAGCAATTATCAAAGTGATAAAGAGTAGGTTTTTTAAAATCTTTTTCATTTTACAGCATCCTTTACATATTCTACAATTGTGCTCAGCGGACCCCAGTTATAATCATTATCGTAATTTGACTCAGGAGGAATATGAATCTTGAAGTCGCTTGCCAGTCCCGCAAAATCAGCGGGCATTATATCCTCAGCCGTAGGATAGTATATCCAAATGTCACGGAGCTCGGCGCACCCGTTAAACGCATAGCTGCTAAGCGCTCTTATGTTCGTATCCTCTGTGAGCACTATCTCTTCCGCGCATCCCGCGTCAAACGCTCCGTCTCCTACGTACATTACCTTATACGATTCGTATCCGAGAGGAAGAGTGAGTTTTTTCTGCGTCTTTCCAAGCTCTGTAAGTCCCGTAATTTTATACGCTCCGTTTTCGACTTTTTCATAGGTGAAATGCTTCGCGTTTTCATCCTCACCGAAGTACCGGACGTCAACGTCGGGAAGCTCTGGCGGCTCGGAAATTTCCTCGTCAACAAACGTTGGTATTCCAAGCTCAAGGAGCAAATCCTTCGTAAGATTTACAGTATGAGCCTTTACACCTGCGTCATTTAAATGGAAATTGGTATCATAAAAATATCCCGCGTCGTATACGTAATCGGTTATATTGCTTATGACGGGGCAATCAAGCTTTTTTTTAAGATACTTTGAAAATTCCTTGAGACTCTCGTCATCCGCTCCTTCAACGAGTCCTTTTTCATTCATCGGAGCGAAGCCGAAATAAACGTCAGCTCCGCGCCTCTCGCAAAATCTTACGTACTCGTTAATATAGTTGACAAAATCAGCAGAGAGTATAGACGGGTCCGGGTTTATCATGACGTTCGGGTCGTAGTAAAGACTCATTATATTGTTTTCACGCTCAAAAACGAGGTCTCCGTACTCATTGAAGTTTTTGGAGTTATAAACGCCATCGGGATTCGGAGCGTTTCCCTCTCTCATATATTCGAGCTTTTCTCCGGCAAATTTCCACATTGCCGCAAGAAGCGTAAAAAGGTTTTCTTCTCTTATATATTTCATCATGCGGAAGTTTCCGTCAAACGCCTGAAGAGTCGTTTCTGAATTAAAGTAAAGAGAAAAGGTCTGCGCCTCAAGCTCGGGCGCTATAATTACGACGTCTCCCTTATTTATTCCGGAACGGGAAAGGTCGAGCATAAGCTTAGTTCCGAGGGCCGCGTAAAGTCCGAAATTAACGACGGGCATACCCGTGTATTTTTCAATCATAGCGCTATCAATTCCAAACGCAGCCGACGAGCCTCCGACTATAACGATTTTCGGCTCGTCTATTTCATTCAGGCGGTCGAATTTTTCATCAAGTCTGCCAACGAATGTGTTCAAATACTGAGCAGGTGTGGCAACTGCTGCCGTAATGACAGACAGAAACGGAAGCGCTATAATTATCAGCGAAAGAATCGCGCATATTATTAATTTTGTTCTTTTCATACGCATCCTCCCATCAGAATTGGAAATAAATGAAAACGCTTATCATATTCTTTGAAAGAAGGAGACACCAGCATATAACTATAGCCCAAACGACGTATATAAAGGCTCCGTTTTTGACAACGGCGGGAGACCTAACGTCAACACCCTCGTAGGTTATCATCCTGTCAAGCAGAACGAGTAAAATAAGCGAGAACACCGTAAGAAGAATCATCTCGAGCGTAAGTCCCATACTGTTAAGAGTTTCGCTTACGCTGCCGTTCCAACCAACAAAGAGCTTTTTAATAAGAACTCCTGCGTCGCTTATGCTGTTCGCGCGGAACATAAGCCACGCCGCGTCAACGAGTATAAAGGTTAAAATCTGTCTTAAAATCAACACGCCCCTTGACTTTTCGGAGAAGCCAAGCTTACATAACAACTTGTTTCGAGATTTTATCGTAAGCTTTCCGATTATCTGATAAACACCGTGAAGCGCGCCCCATATAACGAACGTCCACGCCGCTCCGTGCCAAAGGCCCGAAACGAGAAATACTATAAAAAGATTCGCGAGGTGGCGCCCGTATGAAACTTTGTTTCCGCCGAGAGGTATGTAAAGATAATCTCTGAACCAGCTCGAAAGGGATATATGCCATCTTGACCAGAATTCTTTTATAGAAGTCGCCGAGTAAGGACGGTCAAAGTTTTTCATAAGACGTATGCCCATAATTCGCGCGCATCCGATTGCTATATCGGTATATCCCGCGAAATCGCAGTATATCTGAACCGCGAAAAGAAGCGTGGCGATTATAACACCGAGCGCCGACGATTCACTCGGATTATTATATACCGAATTAACGAACCCGGAAATAAGATCGGCAACGCATATTTTCTTGAAAAAGCCAAGCAAAAGTATCTTTGCGCCTATAACGGCATCCAAATTTGACCATTTATGCTCCGCTTTCAGCTGAGGTATAAGGTTGTTCGGACGCTCTATAGGTCCTGCGACAAGCTGCGGGAAGAAGGAAACGAAGAGAGCGTAAAAGAAGAAGTTCTTCTCCGTTTCAACCTCACCGCGATATACGTCAATAACGTAGGACAGCGTCTGAAAGGTATAGAACGATATACCTACTGGAAGCATGAGATTAAGAGCGAAACCATTCCCCTTATTTCCAAAGAGCGCTGCTATATCAAACACCGTTCCAGCAAGAAAATCAAAATACTTGTAAAAGAACAAAACTCCAAGCGAAGTGATAAGAGTTACCGCAAGAGCAAGCTTTTTATATTTAGGCTTTTCCGTTTTCTCGATAACGTTTGACATCACCCATGAAACAAGCGTCGTTCCAAATATGAGAAACACAAGCTCTGCCTGATAGCACATATAGAAGAAATAGCTCGCCGCAAGCAGCATGGGCCATTTTGCCTTTTTCGGCAAAACGAAGTAAAGAAGTAAAACTACAGGATAAAAGAGTAAAAACTCCCAG
The DNA here is from genome assembly GCA_045542035.1 of Eubacteriales bacterium. Taxonomy (GTDB): domain Bacteria; phylum Bacillota; class Clostridia; order Oscillospirales; family CAG-272; genus UBA1740. The sequence goes on from JAZQKG010000024.1 coordinate 4,992, forward strand.
GAATTAAACGTCATATCTCACCCTCTCATTTTTCTTCGCCTATTTTCTTATAAAAGAAGAACGAAAGCGCAACGTAAACGAGAAGGCTTCCCATAAACAGCACTGCAAGCTCTGAAATCTCAGCCCCAATATACAGAAGCAAACCAAAGAACGCGATATGTAAAGTTAAATTTACGTAGACTGCTATTTTGGATATAAGCGGTTTTGCAAAAACAGAGGCTGCGTGCAAAATCAAAATCAGCGAAATTATGATACACGCCCATAGGTTCGTGTAAAAAACCATAACTTAGTCTCCTTTCAAAAAGTCAACTTTTGTCAAAGGGGTTCCATCGGATTCACCTTCGAAAAGGCATCCTGCGAAATTCATACCCTTACTGTATATTCCGTTGGGATTTTCAATACCTAAAGTATCCGCGATATCAAGATAAAGCTGATATGTTCTGTAAGTTCTTCCATACGCGTTCGTGTGATACGCGCAATCGTAACAGTATTTGCGAGCGTATATATAATCCTTGCACGAGCCCATAAGACCGTCTGTGTGATATATGTTTTTAAGAAGCATCTCATAAGCCTCAATATGAGAAAGATTCTGCGCTTCGGGCACTATCGATTCCGCATCCATCGGTGCAAATCCAAAGTAAACCTTCGCTCCCGACGACCTTGCCGCGTCAAACGCGCGGTTCATAAAAGTTACGTAAGGCTCATCGTCTATCGATATCCATGTCTCGTCATTTAAATTCGTGTAGTCCTTATGCAATTCCTGATATGTCTTATTACTCCACGCGCCCTCGTACTTGGATTTGATTCTGTTGTTTAAGGTTATATAATAGCTGTCTTTATAAACGGATAAATTACAGTAAGCAAGAGGCGCTGCTCCGTGGCTGTCTCCGTATTTATCGGTAGAGGCGGAGCTTTCGCAAATCTGCTCGTATCCGCCCGCGTTTCTTTCATATCTTCCCAGATGTGACTCCATATATTCTTCGGTATATGAACGGCCTTGATTCCATGCGCTAAACGCGGTGAATACGCCCGTGTAATTAGATATATCTATATAACGGAAGAAGTTATACATACTTTCAAGGTCACGAAGCGTTTTCCAATAGAACTCGGGTTCACCCATTACGTACGCGCTGTTTTCGGGCGCGTATACGATTATATCGCCTTCGTGAGCGAGATATTTCATAGCTTCAAGATATATAGTTGTATGTGTTGTTCTCGTCGTTCCGAAGTTTACTACTCTGTATTCATTTTCAAGCAAAGCTTCAAGATAGAGAGTTGAAAGTCCTTGGTAGGAAGATGATCCGGATATTACGATAACTCTGTTTTTCTCATGTGACGCGAGTATTCGCGAAAGCTTTGCTGAAAACGCAGCCTCTGTGCTGTTTGCGTATCTCGGAGCTATCGTCGCGTTAACGTAAAGATTCTTTATCGACGGAAGAGTCTCCGCGTCAAACGCAGCGTCGCTTATAGAATAAATTCCGTCCGAATAATAAACCGTTTTAAGCTGCGGGCAGGATTTGAACGCTCCGTCAGCCACAGAAAGAAGAAATCTTGACATAACGAGTGTTTTTATATCCTTCGCGTTGAACGCATTTTCGGCTATCGCGATTACGTACTTTCCACCGAGCTTTTCGGGTATAGCTACCGTCTCGTCGTTTCCGTTGTATTTGGTTATTATAACTCCGTTTGGATGCCAGTCGGGAGATCTTGCCGCCGTGACTCCGGAGGGTCTTGCAAACGTGAAATCCTCATATTCAAAATTCTCGGTCGCTTCCTCCCAGATGCAGTAAAGGACTGCTTGCGCCGCGCCGTCGGTCACCGTATAGAACTTCGAGCCAAGGCTGTAGCCTTCTCCACTTCCGTCGGGTTTTGTGTTATATTCCTTGAGTACGTATCCGTCTTTTGTGAATGTTCCGTCGTTCCAGAAGGTTGACGCGCACTCGGAATATTCAAAGTATTTAGAGCCAAGCGTTACCTTAACCTTGCCGCCCTCGCTCTTAGCCGTGTAATACTTCGTGTGAACCATATTGGTGGACAGGTCGTTAATACTTCCGCCATTGGGATCGTAATAGAATACGTTAGTCTCAAGATAGTTAGCATATACGTAAAGCTTTCCGTCACTGACCGTTTCCGGAGACGCGCGGAAGGTATATTCCCTATCTGTGCTTACTATCTCTGCGCCCTTAGCGTAGGTCTTTCCGATAGACCAGCCGACGAAAATCTTAGACGTGTTGTTTGAGGTCACCTTTATCTGAGTGCCCATCTTTAAAGACGGTGAAGCCTTAGGCTCGGATACGTCGCCGCTTTCGCCTTTAAACACGTAAATAACGTTTCCGCCCGTTTCATAACCGAGCTCTTCGGTAACGAACGAAATATTAATACGCTCGGTTACGTTTTCAACGGTAAGCTTTCCGGTATCGGCATCATAGGTGCCGTGGCTCGTTGATACGAATCCGTAACCCGAATTGAGAGAAATATCAAACGTTGCGGACGAACCCTCTTCAACGTCTATCGGATTTTCTCCGGTTACGGTAGCGCCGCCGTCAACGCTGACCATAACTCTGTACTTTTCCTTGTCACCTCCGCCACCGCCGCTGCAAGACGCAAAAACGGATAAGCTGACAAGAAATAATAAAAACGTAATTACTGACTTTTTCATATTTTCACCAAATTTATATATTACTTAAAGTTTATCTGAGTTAAAGGTTTTTCGTTCAAATATGAATCTATTTCGTAAAATTAATCCCTCTTGTATACTCTAAAAACTTTGCACGCCCCACCTCTTCATTGCTTTTTGCAGTTGCGAACAAAACGACAAAATATGCGCTGTGCGAACGAAGAAAGGATTCAAGATAGAAAAACTCATTTCCCCTTTCTTCTTCATAGTACGTGCAAAAGCTCACACCGTACTCATTTATTACATCTGCATCTCTCCCGCATTTTCTGACCCAGAATTTTCCGAATTCATGTGGCGTCATGGTTTCGGGTATTCCCTCATTATACGCGGCAACGAAGGATATTCTGACTATGGCGACAACGGTTTTTCCGTTTGTAAAAGAAGCGTCAAAATTTTCGTTTTCGGTTTTCTCAAAGTCGGAGTCAAGCGGAATCACAAGCTCGCAATACTTATATTTCGGTCCTCCGCATGAAACGAGTGAAATGATAATAATTAAAGAGAGAAATACGCGCCATATTCTTTTAATCAACCGACACTATCCCCCTTAATATCTCATCAGCTGACGAAGCTATAATATCAGCCCCGGCAGCTTCGAGCTCATCTCTCTTGCGGAAGCCCCACGTAACGCCAACGGACAACGCGGCTTTAAGATTCTTTGCCGTTTCTATATCCGTCGAGGTATCTCCTACCCATGCTGTCTCTTCTGGCGTGAATCCAAGCATATTCAGCATATCGATAGCCGCCACGGGATTTGGCTTAAGGGGCACTCCCTCTCTGCCACCGAGAACAACGTCAAAGACGTCTCCGAAAAAGTCCTTTACAATGCTTTTTACCGTTGAATCGGGTTTGTTTGAGAGCACCGCAAGCTTCACTCCCCTTGCCTTCAGGGAGGAAAGCAACTCTCCTATTCCTTCAAAGACCGTTGTAAGATAAAGGGGGTCTTTATCATAAGCCAGAACGTAATCCGCAAGAATTTTTTCGGTGAGAGCCTCGTCGGTCACACCCTTTGAGGCAAGAGCTCTTTTGATAAGCGTTCTCGCTCCGTTGCCTGCGAAATATTTACACTCCTCAACACTAACGCTGTCAATTCCATACTCACCGAATGTTTTATTTACAAAATGCGTGATACTGCCAATAGTATCGAGTATTGTTCCGTCAAGATCAAAAATACAACACTTTATCATTTAGTTTTCCTTACAACTTTTCATTTTGTATTTTCTTCAGATTCGCATAGGTTGCCATAAGCTTTTTGGTTGCACCCGTGTCGAATTTCACCTCGTAAAGCATATCTCCGCTCATATCGCGGGCGGATATTATCACGCCCTCTCCGAACGTCGCATGCAAAACTCTTGTTCCGGGGGTAAGCTTTTCTATACCGTAGTACTGCGCTCCGCTCTTTCTTGCCGACTGAGTTATTTCGGGCCGTCTGTTAAACTCACGTGAGACCGGCTCTCTATAGGGCTTTCTTGCGCTTGGATTATAGGATAGCGGCGCTCTCGGGGGAGGCGCTTTCGGTCCGTCAACCTCTATAAGCGACCTCGGAATTTCCTGTCTTACGAAGCAGGAAAGCATACCGTAATTGGTTCTTCCGTACATCGTCCTGTTTTTTGCGTAGGTTATATAAAGCTTTTCCTTAGCTCTCGTTATAGCTACGTAGGCAAGGCGTCTTTCCTCGCTCATTTCATCAGACTCGCCCATATTCTGCTGTGAAGGGAAAATTCCGTCCTCCATTCCCGCAAGAAATACTACGGGAAACTCAAGTCCCTTAGCGGCGTGAATAGTCATAAGAACCACCGAGTCGCTATTCTCGTCGTATTTATCTATATCGCTGACAAGAGAGACTTCCTCAAGAAATCCCGCAAGGCTTGGCTCGATTCCATTATCCGCGCACCTGTTTTCATATTCAAGAGCTGCCGTAACGAACTCGTTTACGTTCGCTATCTTTCCCTCTCCTTCAAATCCTTCCGCGGCTAGCATATCCTTATATCCCGTCTCCTCAAAAACCGAGGTAATGAGAGCTGAGGGAAGATTGTTTTCGCTCTTTATTTTTTCTATCATACGAACGAAAGCCGTAAGCTTATCCGCGCTTTTTGAAAGAGCCGTGTATTCGGCAGCCTTCTCCATTATGCGATACATAGACACGCCCTCGCTCTCAGCGATATCCTCTACCGCGTCAACGGTTGCCGCGCCTATTTTTCTTTTAGGCTCGTTTATAACCCTTTTGAGCCTTAAATTATCAGACGGAGAGTTTATTACCGTAAGATAAGCCGCGATATCCCTTATTTCTTTCCTGTCGTAGAATCTGAGAGAGCCTAAAATCTTATACGGAATACCGCTTTTCGCAAAAGAGGTTTCAAGGGCTCTCGCAAGCTCATTTACCCTATAAAGTATCGCGAAATCAGAGTATTTACGTCCTCCGACGCGCACGCCCGAGCTTATCTTATCGATTATGTATTTACCCTCATCGTGCTGGTCAACGGCTTCGCGCAGGGTTATTTTTTCTCCTACGCCCTTGTCGCACCACAGCTTTTTCGAGTGACGCTTGTCGTTATTTTTTATGACGGCGTTTGCAGCTGACAAAATATTTTCTGTCGAGCGGTAATTCTGTTCAAGCTTGATAACCGCTGACTCGGGATATGTCTTATCAAATCCGAGGATATTCTCAACAGTCGCGCCTCTGAAACGGTAGATACTCTGGTCGTCGTCACCAACCACCATTATATTGCGGTACTTATCCGACAAAATCTTGGTTAAGACGAATTGCGCGTAGTTAGTGTCCTGATACTCGTCAACGAAAACGTATCTGAATTTATTCTGATAGTATTCCCTTACCTCACTGTCGGCTTTAAGAAGCTCAACGGTTTTCATTATAATATCGTCAAAATCAACCGCGTTATACTCCATAAGCTTCTTTTGATATAACTTATATATATTAGATATATCCTTAGTTCTCGGATCGTGCGTTATCTCAAAATCCTCTGGTGAGACGAGCTTATCCTTAGCCATGCTTATCGCGTTTGCGACAGCCTTCAGAGAAAGATGCTTTTCATCGATAAAAAGCTCCTTCATACAAATAGAAAGCATTCTTTTCTTATCGTCGGTATCGTATATAGAGAACCCGTCTCTGTACCCGAGCCTGTCGCCGTATTTTCGGAGTATTCTCATACAAACCGAGTGAAATGTTCCCGCCCAAACGGAATCGGCAAGTTCATCATCGGAGAAGGTTTGTTTCAACCTCTGCTTTATCTCGTTTGCCGCCTTATTTGTAAACGTTATTGCAAGCACCTGCCAAGGCGGACAGGGCTCGCAGATAAAATCGGGCAGGATTGCCGCAATCTCATCAGTCGAAAGGGAGAGGGCATCCTCAAGCGCCGAAACCATATCACAGCTTATATGTTCTGCGGGAGTATCCGCAAAGTAAGCGTTTCCGTATTTTATTATGTACGCTATTCTGTTAACGAGAACGGTTGTCTTACCGCTTCCCGCCCCCGCAAGCACAAGCACGGGTCCGCGCGTTGTAAAAACAGCGCGGCATTGCTCGGGATTAAGCCTTTCTCCGTACACCTTGTCAAAAAGCGCTGCTCTCGCCTTGAAATATCGTTTTTTCAAATCCTGCATCATTTAATTTCCTTTGCCGGTTATACTCATGCTCTCGTTCGTAATTCATACGACGAAAATAATCTGTATATTTTTATTTTCGTCAAAATTCAGAATGTGAAGCCCCCTGTTTTATTGAGGCGCAAGTCTCTCTTTTCCGCTATTAAATCAGTTGTCCGTTTTTTTTGGAAACAACTTTTCCACATTCAAAAATGTTGAAATTGTGGAAAACATTTTGTCGAAAAAATGCGATTTTCGTTGTTTTTCTCTTGGATAGAACTTAAATGTCAACAAATTTTCCACAATCAAACAGGGTTCAAATGTTAAAAAGTAAATTTTATCAAAAAACATTTTTCCGTTGTTTAGTATTCAAAGCTCAAATTACATAAAAATCGCGCTTTTTTTGACATTTGCATTTCTGCCGTATTTTTTTGCTTTCACAAGTTCGCAATAATTACTACGCTTATGCATATACCGACGAATTTATTTATTTTTTCTTCTTGGCTGAGAAGCTTTTCCGTTCTTCTTGCCAACTCTTGTATTTTTACTTGTTTTACTGCCAAAACCCGACTTTTTCTTTGAAGAAAAGTTCTTTTTTAAGTCTTTTTTCGCGTTTAAGTTTTGCTTTTGGGGCTTGTATTCGCTTCTGCCCGTCTGACCGAAAGCGGCTCTTACGAGGCACTCCGGACCGTTTCCGATTAAATCTTCTCTTCCGGCAAGCTTAAGCGCCTCTCTTACAAGATTTGCGTTTTCGGGCTTTGAATACTGAAGGAGAGCTCTTTGAAGCTGTTTTTCTCTGTAATCGGTAGTGACGTATACTCCCTTACCTGTCATGGGATGAATACCGGTATAGTACATTACCGTTGATATAGTTCCCGGGGTGGGATAGAAATCCTGAACCTGCTCTGGCGAGTATCCCCATTTTTTTAGCCAAAGAGCCATTTTCACCGCGTCCTTCATAGTTGAACCGGGATGGCTTGACATAAGATACGGCACGAGATACTGTTCGAGTCCCGCTTTCGCCGTAAGCTCAAAGTATTTTTTCTTGAATTTTTCAAACACCTCAACCGACGGCTTTCCCATCATATTAAGAGTGGCGTCTGAACAGTGCTCCGGAGCGACCTTGAGCTGCCCCGAAACGTGACGCTCGACGAGCTGCTTGAAAAATGAATCGTCATTATCGTGTATAAGATAGTCAAAACGTATACCCGAGCGCACGAATACCTTTTTTATACCTTTTATTTTTTCTATTTCAGAAAGCATATAGGCGTATTCGGTATGGTCGGTTTTCAGATTTTTGCAGGGAGAGGGAGCAAGGCATTTTTTATTCGGGCAAACTCCGCATTCCTTTTGCTTATCGCATGAGGGATATCTGAAATTTGCGGTAGGACCGCCAACGTCATTAATATATCCCTTAAAATCGGGCATAGCCGCAATCTTTTCAGCTTCGGAAAGAACGCTTTCTATACTTCTTGAGCGCACCTCCCGTCCTTGATGAAAGGCAATAGCGCAAAAGTTACAGGCGCCAAAGCAACCTCTGTTATGGGTTATGGAAAATTTTACCTCAGAAATTGCCGGAACTCCGCCCTCGGAATCATAGTCTGGGTGGTAATCCCTTGCGTAAGGAAGCGCGTAAACTCTGTCAAGCTCCTCGCGCTCAAGCGGGGGCATCGGCGGATTCTGCACGAGCATTTTTTCGCCGTAGTACTCAACCACAGCCTTTCCCCTTACCGAATCGGTGTTTTTGTACTGCACAGCAAACGCTTTTGCGTAGGCGCGCTTATCTTCCTTTAAAACGTCATAGTCCCCAACCTCTACAGAATCGAAGTATATCTTCTCTCCGGCTTTGGCAAGGTAAACGCAGCCGCGCACGTCGCGTATTTTTTTAATCGGGACTCCTTTGTCAAGAAGCTTTGCTATTCGTATTATTATATTCTCTCCCATACCGTAGGTAAGAATATCAGCTCTCGAATCAACGAGTATGCTTCTTCTCACCCTATCATCCCAATAATCGTAATGGGCAAAGCGGCGAAGGGAGGCTTCAAGTCCGCCTATTATTATCGGCACGTCACCGTAGGCTTCCCTTATTCTGTTACAGTATACTATAACCGCCCTATCGGGTCTTTTCCCCGCTTTTCCGCCGGGACTGTAGTAATCGTAGCTGCGCTTTTTTTTCGAAACGGTGTAATGCGCTACCATTGAATCAATATTTCCGCTCGAGACGAGAAAGGCAAGTCTCGGCTTGCCGAATCTCTTAAAATCCTCGCAGCTTTTATAATCGGGTTGGGCAATGACGGCAACGCGAAAGCCCTCCGCTTCAAGAACTCTCGTAATTATAGACGCGCCAAAGGACGGGTGATCCACGTACGCATCTCCCGTTACGTATACGAAATCTATATCCGACCAGTTCCTCGCCCTAACGTCCTCGGGAGTTGTCGGAAGAAAATCAAGCCTTTGTTTCACTTTGTCCACGCCTTTTCTTTATATATCCTTTAAAATTTATAATCAGATAGTGAAGCTCGAAAGCTCAACCTCTGTCTGCTCACCGTCAGCCATGTTTTTAAGCTGAGCGCGTCCTGCGTCTATCTCGGAATCTCCTATTATAAGCGTGTACTCAGCGCCAATTTTATTAGCGTACTTCATCTGCGCCTTAAGGCTTCTTCCAACTATGTCGCACTCAACGTATTTTCCTTCCTTGCGAAGCCTTTCGGTTATCTCAAGCGCCTTCACTGTCGCGCGGTCTCCGAGCGCGGCAATATAAAGCTTCGGTGAGGGTGACGTTATATTATCCAGCCCCTGCTCGCGCATGGCGAGAATTATACGGGTGATTCCCATTCCGAATCCTATACCCGAAAGAGCGGGTCCGCCAAGAGACTCAACGAGACCGTCGTAGCGGCCGCCGCCGCAAACGGTCGACTGAGCGCCGATACCATCGGCAATAAACTCAAATACCACTCCGGTGTAATAATCAAGTCCGCGAACTATCGAGGAATCAACGACGTAATCAATTCCCATAGCGTCAAGCGATGCTTTAAGCATATCAAATTTTTTAGCGCAGGACTCGCAAAGATGGTCTACAGTTTTAGGCGCGCCCTTTGCAAGAGCGGCGCAATCGGGGTTCTTGCAATCAAGAAGTCTGAGAGGATTTTTATCAAGTCTCGTTTTGCAGGTATCGCAAAGGGTAGATTCCTTAGCTTTGTAATAATTAACGAGAGCCTCTCGGTATGCGGGTCTGCACTCCTTGCATCCTATTGAGTTTATGTGGAGCTTTACGTTTTTAAGTCCGAGGCGGCGTATAACCGACGCTGCAAGAGCTATTACCGTCGCGTCTGACGCGGGGCTCTCCGAGCCGAAGGTCTCTGTTCCGAACTGGAAAAATTCGCGGCTTCTGCCCGCCTGCGGTTTTTCGTGACGGAAGCAGGATATAATATAATAATATTTAAGCGGCATCGGGTCGGAGCATTTTCCGTTTTCTATGATTGCGCGCGCAACCGAAGCCGTTCCCTCGGGGCGAAGGGAGATAGAGCGATTCTCCTCTCTGTCGCTGAAGGTATACATTTCCTTTTGCACCACGTCGGTGGTATCTCCAACGCCTCTGACGAAAAGCTCGGTATTTTCAAAAGTGGGGGTTCTTATCTCTCCGTAGCCGTATTTTTCAGCTTCTTCGCGCATTATACCCTCAATATACCTAAAAAGTGGGGTCTCGGTGGGGAGTATGTCCATTGTGCCTTTAATTCTCTGTATCATTTTCTATGTCCTCTTTATGTGATTTTTCAAGTAAAAATTCAAGTCTATCTTCGTTTTTCTGCCAGGTGAGCATTCCTATCACGGCTTCGTATCCGGTAGCGTATCTGTAATCCTTGCCGCTTGCGTGCTTAGGCCTGTTAAGGTGTGTTGAATTTGACGCCCTTCTGAAAACGTCCTTCTCCTCGGGAAGAAGCAAGTCTTCTATTTTTTCATACATTTTCGCCTGCGCCTCTGCGGTAACATAATTCAGCGCCGCTTTGTTAAGGTCAGCTGATTTACAAAGTCCCCGTTCAATCAGCATCCGCCGCACGTACAGCGAATGACGCGCGTCTCCAAGATACGAGAGCGCCGCGACAGACGGAAGCTGCGCGCCTTTAATTTTAGAATCCATATATAAAATCCTGCTTAAAATATATTTACTTATTAAGTATATCATATACGTACGCAAAAATCAACACCTATGTAATGTAAAATATTTTTATAAAATACTTGAAAAAAAGCTTTAGGAATGTTATAATGTTAATTAGTAGGTGTTTAAAATGGATAATTTTGATTATATTAAGAATAATTATGAATCCCTTATGGGAGAGATTGACGCCATCTCAGCAAGACTTGGCGTAAAAATGCCGACGCTCGTTTCGGTAACGAAAAGCGGAAGCGACGAGGAGCTTTTGGCTCTTGCATCCTTCGGAGCATCGGATATAGGAGAAAACAGACCCGGCGAGGTTATGCGCCGCGGGGAGATTCTCAGAAACGCGGGATATCTTCCGAGGATGCACGAAATCGGAACTCTGCAAAGAAATAAAATAAAGCTTATAGCCGATACGATTTATATGATACACTCTGTGGACAGCTTCGCTCTCGCGAAGGATATAAACAGACACGCTGAGGCGCGCGGCAGAGTTATTCCGATTCTCATAGAAGTCAATTCAGCGAAGGAAGAGCAAAAAAGCGGAGTTTTCCCTGAGGATACCGAGCGTTTTCTCTATGAAATCAGCGAATTTAAAAACATCAAAATATCGGGACTCATGACTATGGGACCCGTTTCGGAGAATCCAGAGGAGCTAAGACCGTATTTTAGAGAAACTAAGGCTCTTTTTGACAGACTTAATTCTGCCTACGGCTTTGGAGAGGATGCAACGCTCTCTATGGGAATGAGCGATTCATACAGAGTCGCTATAGAAGAAGGCTCGACACTTGTAAGAGTCGGCCGCAGACTTTTTAAAAAATAAATAAATTTAGACGGTAAATCGAATAGAAGGAGACAGAAAAATGTTTGAAGGACTCAGAAAAAAACTCGCGCAGGCAACGAATGAAGAAGAGGAAATAACCTTTAAGCCCTACGAGGAGGAAAGAATTACAGCCGCTATTCCTGAAGTCAAAGAAGAGCCCGTTCCCCAAAGAAACGCGACTCTTGAAGGAAACAATATGGAGCTTAAAGTCGTTCGCCCCGAATCAATGGAAGAAATTTTCACTATCGCCGATTATCTTATCGACGGCTGCACGGTAGTTCTTAACCTTGAAATGCTTGACAGAGCCAGCGTTACGAGAATGCTTGATTTCTTAAACGGAGTTACATACACTACCGGCGGAGAGGTTAAAAACGTTTCTCAAGGAACATACATAATTACCCCGAGCGGCATAAACGTAGAAAAATAATTTACAAAAAACGGCGGTGCGTGCCGCCGTTTTTTTGTCCGGAGAAAAAAGTGGAAACAGTACTTTTTATAGTAGCCAAGGCTGCAGAGATATGGCTCGATACAGTTTCGTTCGCAATGATAATAAGAATGCTTCTTCCGATTTTCTTTAATCCAGATGACAGCACGGTTTATAAACTTGCATTCTGTATAAGCGAGCCATTCGTTCTGCCTGTACGCTGGGTTATGTTCAAATTTAACGTCTTACAGGATTCGCCTATTGATTGGTCATTCACAGTATCATATCTTATACTGATTTTACTGAGATATATGCTGCCGGCAATATAGAAAAGAAGGTATTTAAATTTGAAAAAACAAAGACTTATTGATTACGTTATATACTCGGCTATAATTTTGGGCGGCATCGCTCTTGACCAGCTCACCAAATTTTTAGCCGTGAAATATCTTAAAGCGATAGCTACGAAGCCTCTAATTGAGGGGGTCCTTCACTTGACCTATGTTGAAAACAGAGGGGCGGCTTTCGGAATGCTCTCTGACAGCAGATGGATATTTATGACGCTGTCGTCGATAATGATAATCTGCCTTTCGATATATCTTTACGGAGGCTTTTCTTCCCTGAATAAACTTTACACGGTAAGCGTCTCTTTGATAATTTCGGGCGGTATCGGAAATATGATAGACAGGATTGCGCTTGGATACGTAGTTGATTTCATAGACTTCCGCCTCATTAATTTCGCCGTATTTAACGGAGCCGATTCATTCGTTTGCATAGGCGCGGCTCTCCTTGTTTTAGCGCTTTTTATTGACATAAAGAACGAACGCAGAAAGAAAAAGCGGGGAGACAAAAAGTGAAATATTACGCAACCGAGAAGGACGCGGGGAAAAGGCTTGATATCTTAGTTTCGGAAATCACCGACGTCTCAAGGAGCGCCGCGGCAAAGCTCATAGATGGCGGTTTAACAACAGTATTCTCCAAGACATCTCAGAAAAAATATCTGATAAAAGCGGGAGACGAAATAGAAATCACACTTCCCGAGCCTGAGCCGTCAGAAGCAAATCCCGAAAACATACCTTTAAATATTGTATATGAGGATGGGGATATCCTTGTCGTAAACAAGCCATCCGGCATGGTTGTCCACCCTGCTCCCGGAAACTATACAGGCACTCTGGTTAACGCGCTTCTTTATCACTGCAAAGACTCGCTTTCGGGTATTGGCGGAGTAATCCGCCCCGGAATAGTACACAGAATAGATAAGGATACTAGCGGACTGCTTGTCGTTGCCAAAAACGATGCGGCGCATATAGCTCTTTCCGAGGAGCTTGAGCATCACGGCATTGTACGCGAGTATCACGCGCTTGTCACAGGCGGATTTAAAGTTGACACGGGTACGGTTAACGCGCCGATTGGCAGACACCCGGTAGACAGAAAGAAGATGGCAGTTATACTTTCACCGGATGCTCACGCAAAAGAAGCAATAACTCATTACACAGTTCTTGAACGCTTTGGAGATAAAAGCTATCTTAAGCTTCTGCTTGAAACAGGCAGAACACACCAGATAAGAGTCCATATGGCGTATATCGGTCATTCCCTGCTCGGTGACGAGGTGTATTCAAAGGCAAAGACGCGCTTTGAAAAGCAACACGCCCCCTTGTTTGACGGTCAGGTGCTGCATGCAAAGAAGCTTACGCTCACGCACCCGAGGACAAAGGAGCGAATGACGTTTGAGTGCGAGCTTCCCGATAATTTCAAAAAAATTTTGGAGCTTCTGCGAGCAGAAGCGGATGAGTGAGAGGCTTAAATTGTGCACAAATTTGTAGGGGATTGCGCCCCGACATCCCGCAATAAACGTAAAAAACGGCTCGACGAGCCGTTTTCTTTATATAGGTAATTATTTTACGAGCTCGCAGAACTCCTCGATTTCATCCGCTATGGTCCTGAGTCCCTCGCGCCAGAACTCCTTGTCGGTGAGGTCAACTCCAACCGTTTTTGCGCAGTCCTCAATATCCATCACGCTCGTTACTCGGAGCATTTCCTTATAAGCCGGAACGAAGGAGCTTCCCTCTTTCTTATATTTCGCGTACAGTCCTCTTGCGAAAAGACCGCCAAACGCATACGGGAAGTTATAGAAGCTCAGACTTCCGCTGTAGTAATGCCCCTTGCAAAGCCACATATAAGGATGCATAAAGCTTTCATCAAGTCCCTCGCCGTAAGCCTTTCTTTGCGCGGCAAGCATAAGCTCACACATTCTGTCAGAACTCATAAACTCATTCGAGCGACACTCAAAAACAGAGGTCTCAAAGGTGTATCTTGAATAAATATCGCAAATAATTTGACACGCATCCATAAGCTGACCTTCGATGAGCGCAATTTTCTCATCCTTAGTCTTTGCGTTTTTAATAGCCTCGCTCATAACGAGCACCTCGTTAAAGGTTGACGCTGTCTCGGCAACCGGCATCGAATATTCCTGATTAAGATTAGAATGAGCGAAAACCTGTCTGTCGTGGAATGAGTGCCCAAGCTCGTGCGCAAGCGTTACAACATCGCTGAAGGTGCCGTCAAAGTTAGTCAGAACACGGCTCTCCTTCGCTGACGGAACACCGCAGTCAAAGGCTCCGCCAACCTTATTTTCTCTCGGATAGAAATCTATCCAACCGCGCTCAAAGGCTTGCTTCACCATATCGTATAGCTCGGTGTCAAATCCTTTGAAAATACCGAGCAAATATTCTTTAGCATCTTCAACCGTATACGTTTTTTCGCTCTTACCCATAGGAGCGAAAAGGTCATACCAAGGAAGTCCGCCCTCGTGACCGAGCGCCTTCGCCTTCGCGCGAAGATATTTGCGGAACACGGGCATATATTCTTCCATTGCCGAAATCAGAGCGTCAAGAGTCTCTTTTTTCATTCTTGAGGTATAAAGAGTTTTATGAAGAGGTGACTCGTATCCGCGCATTTCGCATTCCGAAAGCACCTGCAGCTTTATGCTGTTAAGAGCGAAAGCGACAGCGTCCTTAATGCCTTCATAACAATTGAGCTCGGCTTCATACGCCTTGCGGCGAACCTCAGCGTCAGCGTCATAAGCGAGATTACGAACCTCTGAAAGAGTTATTTTCTTGCCGTCGTAATCCGCCTTAACACTGCTCGTCAGCGTGCTTTGAAGGTCACCCCAAGCGGCAGCGCCCGATATATTCATCTTTGAAAAAACCGTTTCCTCTCCGTCGCTGAGAAGATACTTGCTGTCGCGTCTGATATTGTTAAGAAGATAGCGATATTCAGAAAGAGAGCTATCCGTGTCAATTATTTCATCAAGGTCAGAATATCCCGCTATTATTTTTGACACCTTCGCGTTAGGCGCTGAAACCTCACTAACCATGCCCATAATTTTTCCGATATTTGACGATGAGGCGGTATCGGCAGTGTTAGCCGAGTAACGCAAATTCGAGTATATAAAAAGCTTATTTGCATACTCATTTATTGACTCGCTCACCGAAATAAACTTTTTAACAAGCTCCGCGTGAGGCATATTTTCAGCGCTCTGCGCAAGGTCTTTAGCGTCTGATATCGCTGATGACAAAGCCTTCATATCCTCGCTGAACTCAAAAGAATCAAATCCGCTGTAAAGTATAGATAAATTCCATTCGTAATTCATATAAATCTCCAAATTCCGTTTTTGTATATTTTACCATAATGCAAGCAAAAAGTCAATTTATATATCTAAATAAATCAGGCAGAGGTATATTAAACTATACCCCTGCCCTAATATTAACCAGCGAAAAGCTATTAGTATTATTCCGTTGAATTGCCGATTGTAAGAGTTTCTTCAATTTCAACCGCCACCTCTTCGGGTATCGGTATACCCCACGCGGACTTGAACTCAACGGTCATACCGTCCTCTTTTACGTCAAGCGTAAATTTGAACGGATTCGTGCCGTCAACGTTATTGATGGAAGCTGTTTTATACGGTTTGCCGTTTGCGGTTATTATGCAATATCCCTTAGTAACCGTCGTGTCCTCGGTCATTTTCAGAGTAACCGTATAAAATCCGGCTTTTTTAAAAGTATATACGTTGGCGCGGTCTGAGCCTCTCTCTAACCTGACGTCGTTAACCGAAATCTCAAGGTCAAACTGTCCGGTTCCAATCGTATTGCTGTTATTCGACACGTCTGCTGTGAACCACGCCCAAGTCGCAGAGCAAAGACACACAAGGCAAACTAATATACCAAGCACGGAAGTAAGCATCATACGGGAAAACGCCTTGTCTGTCAGCTTATCCGTGTTTTTATTCTGTTTATCCAAAGCGTTTCCTCCTTTTATTTTTTTATCGCTTCTTGTTATAATTAAATCTTCGGCACTTATATTTTAGTTAGCTATTTGCAAACGGAATGTTCCTGTTGCAGCGTCCCAATAAGTGATGTATCCTTCGTTCATGCAAACGAGCTTCGCCTCATCACCCTCTGTGTAGGTGTAGTCAGCAGCAGGCTTGAAGTTAAACGCTGCAAAGTTTGCATCATTCGCAACGGTAAACTTGATAGTACCAAAATCCTTGGAAAGATTACAAGTGTTATGATTCGTGCTGAGGTAAAAATGAATTACTCCGGTAATGCCGCTACCGCCAACAGTAGGAGTCAAACCGCCTTGAATCGTAATATCATCCACAAGTGATCCGCCCGAAATGTTTACACCGGGATTCCAGCCGTAGAAGCCGTCCCAATCCTCATTATTTATACTGACATTGCCCGATATCGTACCGCCTGTCATATTAAAGGCAGTTCTATTGGAAAGTCGGAAAGCACCCGCATCGTTAGCCGTGTTACCTGTTGCCTCAAATGTGCCGCTAATATTTAATGTTGAACCGTCTCCGGTATACATAGCACCGCCAGCAGCAGCGGTATTTCCGTTCATCTTACCGCCGTTGAAGTTATAGGTGGAAGCTCCGTGGCCCCAAATTGCTCCACCGCTTCCTGCCGCGGTATTATTGCTGATTTCGCCTCCGTTCATCGTGAGGTTGCAAGCACTTACCATACGAATAGCACCGGCACTTCCTGTCGAGCTGTTATTGTTGATCTTTGAGCCTTCGTTTACGATGATCGCTCCGCCGCCCCAGATCGCGCCGCTATCCGAGCTGTTGTTGATAATGGACGCACCGTTCAAGGTAAGGGAGCCTTTCTTGCTGCCATGATCAAGATAAACCGCGTGCGCGCCATTGTTGTTCTGCAAAACGGTTCCTTTATTGAGTACGATGTTACCGTTTCCCGTGGTTTTAATCAGATTACCCGTTGCGGTCGCTCCGCTACCGTCAAGAATAACATTGTTCACAGTAAGCGTGGCACCCGTACCAACGCTCATCACTGTTCCCGTATATCCGCTTACTCGGCTGATGGTATATCCATTACCATTGATCGCAACATCACGACCAACATCAATTTGTTCACTCGTTTCAATATTCGCAATAATTACAATGCTGGGCACTTTTTCATCAGCAAGAGCCGCTTTCAACTCGTCAACAGTCGAGACAGCTCTGCCGGGTGCGGGAATACGAATCTCCATACCTCTATAGATAATCTTGCTTTCAGTCTGCGTTCCCTCGCGAGTGGGATCTACAACGCCAAATCCAACGTCCATTGCAGACGTGTAAGAATCTTTATAGAACTTATCACCCGACTTTGCAGTTACGGTGCTATTCTTGATCTCTCCGTTGAGAGCCGCATTATGATAACCGGTACCAACGCCTGCTGCGTACTGCCCACCGGTTGCATTGATAGTAGAGTCAGTAACATTGACGGTACACATAGGCTGCTTAGATCCGCAGTGAGTATCATAACCCGAGCCGATACCCGCGCCGTATGCGCCGCCCTTAGCGGTAACGGTAGAATTTGTAATATTGATTGTTGTGCCGGATTCGGTTGCGTTGCCGCTTACACGGCTACTGCCTATTCCTGCAGCAGAAACACCGCCCTCTACGTATGCAATCACAGAGTCGGTAATATTTACGGTTACACCGACATGATAACGGGCACCGATACCGGCCGCTTTTGAACCGCCGATCGCATTGATAACGGTAACACCGTCCAATGTAATCACTGCACCGTCAAGACCGGAGCCGATTGCCGCGCCGCCCTCGGGAGCGTCCTTGTAATACTTGGTGTCAGTTCCAACGCCGTAAGCGTAAGAACCCTCTACGCGTTCAACGGTAACATCCTTGATATTGATCTCAGTGGTTTTCATTCCACCAATACCAAACGCGCCTTTCATATCAGCAGCAATCGCAGTCAAAGTTCCGCTTCCGGAAATATTCAATACACCGTTTGCGGTAATTGCAGAACCGTCAAAGGTATTTCCGTTTTCAGATACGGCTGCAACGCCGCTTCCTTTTGCGTTCACGGCTACGTTGCCCTGAATTACGATGTTAACGTCTTTTTCTGCCTGTACCGATTTGATTTTGGAATTAACAAGAGTCAGCGTACCGCTATAATCAGCAGGAACGTTCAAAATGCCATCGGGTTCCTCGCAACCCACGAGGGTCACGTCCTTATTTTCTGCGAGCATAGCGTTTGCTGCTTCAACGGTATATACTGCGTTATCTGCATCGTAATCAGTTCCAAATGAGTCGGACTCAACAGTATCCTGAGTAGCAAAGACGCTGATGCCGAGATTGATTGCAGGAACGTCTACACCGTTATGATTTGCTACGTTACCGACTGTCGCGGGCATGTAAACTACCATTGCAAGATAAACGTAACCGCTTCCGTCCTCCAAGGATGCCGATTGAGAATAACCCTTAGAAATCTTTGTAGCGCTATCTACCGCCGCCATAGCGTCAGCGCGGTCTGCAAATATAGGCTGCTTGTCATTCACAACGTCAAAATAGATGTAATCGGAAAGCGAGAAGGTATCGCCGTCCTTGTTCACGCCAGTTTTCTCGGAAATGATGTTAACACTGAGCGCATATTTCATCGCGAGAGAACCGTTGTTCTTTATTCTGAGATATGCAACGTCCGTATAACCGGGCTCCCAAAGATCACCTGTCAGAATGTCTTTAGAATTCTTAACGTCCTTCCATTCTTTAGCTTCTGTGTCATAGTATTCCAGAGTAATATCCAGATTACCCGTCTTGATTATGTTGTTAGCACTCGTCACGCTGTCGGTAAACCAAGCGAACGTCGTTCCTATAAGCATAGTAAAGCAAATGAGTAACGAAATTACGCTTGTGAACAAAGCGGATTTTGTGTTTTTTCTTTTCGTCATTTTTTTGACCTCCGAATTTATTCGTGCCGAATATTTGCACAGTTTATATTATTCTTTCACAACCTGATACCAGGTTTCGCTGTCAATGATGACCTCTTCCAAAGAGCAACCCTCGGCAAGCTGGATACGGTTTTGCTCACCGTTGTTCGTTCCTTGGAGATGCTGGCTGTATTCCGGTCTGCTAAGTAAAACGCCTTCATGAAGGATGATACGAAGCGCATTTCCCGCCTGATCGGAAACGTTAAATCCGCCGTTCAGATGGCGGTCAAGATCATAGACATACTTTCCGCCATAGACGTTGACTACACCGCCGTTACCTTGGGAATAAATCATAGCCTCGTTTGATACGGAGTTGCTCGTATAGGTACCGCCATAAATATTGGCAGTGCCGCCCTGAAGAACCCAAACGATAGGTGCCTTACCATTTTTAACGGTGATTTCACCGTCACCGACAATGTTTATATGACCGCCGGGATTACCGACAAAGAAGACCGCGCCCGTCACCTGCTCCGCATCCTCTTCAATGACGATGTTATGACCGTTCAGGTCTACCGTTACGTCTTTGCCGTTGACCAAAAAGATACTTCCGCTGATCATCATTTCTACATTCTCAGCGGTATAACTGATGTCGTTTGCCAGAACCATATTTCCGCCGGTTTTACATACGTCAACCATATCCGCAAATGATGTTATAACGGTCTCCTCTTCTGCCTTGGTCACCTGCCACCACTCTTCGCCGTCTATTTGTACTTTTTTCAAATAGCAACCTTCGGCAAGTTGAATCCTGGTGGAATCACCCTTCTGATAAAGCTCTGTATTAAGCATAGCTCCCTCATGGAACACAACGCTGAGTCTATTGCCCTGTCTATCCTCCGCGTTGGCACACTGAACTCCTTCGAGCGGACAGAATATTCCACCGTATACGTCAATGTTACCGCTGTTAGTATACATGATAGCAAGAGAGTTACTGCCGTTATTGGAGTTACTTACGTAGGTACCACCATAAATGTTGATCTGGTCATTTGCATTCATAGCGTGAAAAATGCCGGATTTTTCGTTTTTAACAGTTACTGTGCCATCTCCAACGATATTTAAGGTTCCGCCGTTTGCAGTGGTGAATACTGCATTGGTTTTCAAAAGAGCATCATCTTCGACGATAATATCGTGACCGTTCATATCAATGGTGACCTCACGACCGTTGGCAACGAACATATAAGAGCCCCACTGAAGAGGTGTAGAAGCATCGACAATGATATCCTCGTCAAGCACGATGTATGCATCTCTGATAAGCATTGCATCTTTCAAGCTCTGTGCACCTGCTACATAGGTTGCCTCGGGATCAAGCCCTTTATCATAGTCAGCACCAAACGAGTCATTCTCATGGTTGTACTGCGTTGCACTAAGCTTGATAGAAAAATCGGTGCCGATCGAAAGTCCCTGATAGTCATTCCCTGCGGTTTCCTGCATCTTGAGTGCGATAGTTACGGTATGTGCCTCACCTGCAAAAAGATTGCCCATTGCGGTGCTCGAATCACCGCCGAGATTGTCGAGCATAGCCCTCAAAGTTCCCATAGGAATCATTGTATCCAAGCTACGACTTTCAATCTGCTGTGCAGGATCAATATAATAAACATCGATTACATCGACAAGCTCTGAAACGTCGCCGTTGGCAGCAATGCTTATTTTGTATTTGAGTGCAAGCGAACCCTTGTTTTCGATCTTGATATGGCGAACCTCGACGTATCCGGGCTCCCAAAGATCATTGTTAAAGATCTCTCCGGTAGAAGCATCCGTCCACGTAGCTGTATCAGGAGCATCCGTACCCTTCGCCCAGTACATCTCAACGTCAAGATTACCGGACTTAATGATATTACTGCTCGATGTTACCGAATCGGTAAACCAAGCAAATGTCGTGCCTATAAGCATAGTAAAGCAAATAAGTAACGAAATTACGCTTGTGAACAAAGCAGATTTTGTGTTTTTTCTTTTCGTCATTTTTTTGATCTCCGACTTTATTCGTGCCGAATATTTGCATCGGCAACCAAAGGGCAAAAAGCATTTCCCTTATGCCCTTTGGCTGCCGCCCAAGCCCCGAAGAGCTTGGGTGGACTTTGTTATCCGCTCACACGGATAGAAAAAATCATTTTTTACTTTGCCCACTGGGTAGCAGTAAATGCAGCACCGTTAACAGTAATATTTGCGGTTGCACCCTGGGTGCCATCCCAACCGGAGATGCCTACCATTGTACCATACTCGGGAGCGATGCAATCAACAAAGCTTACATTTGCGCCCTGAGGGAATACAGAGCTGTTGATCTCAACTGCGCCCTTGGAGGCGGTATTCTTGGTAGCAAAGGTACAGCCGTCAAAGCTTACGTTAACAGAGCCCTTACCGTTATCGATATATACGTTTATGCAACGGTCACCGTAGGTGAAGTCACAGTCAACAAAGCTTACGTTCTTTGCGCCATAAGTCCATACGCAATGCTCACCAACATTTGCATCAAAGTCGCAACCAGTAAAGGTAGAATCACCAAACAAGCTATAGTTTCCAATAATTGCACAGTCATTATAGATACCACTCATTCTGACGAATCCTGCACGCGCCTTTACCTCACGGGTCTTGATAGTAACACCATTAAAGGTAACCTTTGAGCCGTCAAAACCACCTGCAGCATGCTCGTAAGATCCTGCATCGTTAACGAGAATGATCGCGTTTCTGGAGCCGCTGATGGTCAGGGTTTTATTTTTACAGTTCTTAACATCGTATTCGCCGTTCGCAAGATAAAGGTTCGTTTCACCGTTTGCTACTGCAGCTGCAAGCTCGTCAGCATTTGTTACGTAGAATCCGCCATTAACAGTAAAGTTGGTGGTGTTGATTTTACCGGTGCTGGTGCAAGTGGTAAGCAGGAGCTCGGTCTGCGCGAGAGCTGCATCGGTAAGAGTTATAGCAACGTTCTCAACAGTCCAGTTGGTAGATCCGCGGTTAGCAAGGAGATACCACTTTGTCTGTGCCGTAGCAACCTCGGTAAGCTCGGAATCGATGTTAAACTTGCAGTTCTTAACTGTGATAGGAGTGGAGTTGGAACGGATAGCGTAGAAGCTGTCGCCAACGTTTACTGCAGTCATGATGCTGTTGAAGTCGCAGTTCTGAACGGTAACACCGTTACCAGCCTGAATATTGATTCTGGAATTGTTAAAGGTGCAACCGTCAATTACAAGTCCGGTGCAGAAATTACCGAGACCCTGAATTGCAGCATTTTCAAAGGTGCATTTCGTAATCGAAGAAGTGCCGGTGGCGTTTCCGCGAGCCGAAACAATACCGTATTCACCGTCGCCGATGATCGTGCAGTTAACCAAGGTGAGAGATTTTACGTCCTGAATATCAAGGCTGTGGTTTTGAGCAGCAGCATGATCAAACGTAATGCCGTCAAAGGTAACGTTTGCATTGTACATAGTAGCGCCTACGCCCTGATTTCTGTAACCAAGAGTGACAGTTCCAGAAATAATCGCTTCAGCGTTGTCCATAGGCTTAATAACAACGTCACCGCCCTGCTTTCCAAGGTCAGCAAGTGTGATATTAATATCACCGTCATACGTTCCGTTAGCAAGGTAAATAACGATGGTTTCGCCAACAGGAGCGTCCTTAATTGCCGAAATCAACTCTGCTGTAGAATCTACGTAAACGCATTTGTTGCCCTCATCATCAATATAAAATCCTGACTCTTCGTCGTATTCTGTCTCACAGTTGATGGTAACTTTTTCAATATCTTTTCCCATAGCTGCCTTAACTTTTTTTGCAACAATAGGATTCTTTACGTTGAAAGTGATTTCAGTAGTATTTGGATTATTAGACTCGTTGTTACAGAACCAGCAATTAGATTGACCTGTGGTGTTTTCAAACGTTACGTCATCACCGTTGAAATAAACGGTTCTAAGTTCTTTACAACCACGGAAAGCCTTGTTCTGAATTGTTGGATTTCCTTCAAAAATTACGGTCTCAATCTGAGAAGAACCAAATGCCTGAACACCTACGTATTCAACATTTGCGGGGATTGTGATAGTCTTGAGCCATGTCTTCTGGAACGCATCATCAGCAATCGTGGTAACCGTAGAAGAAATAACAACCTCTTTCAAATTAGTGGTTTCCTTGAATGCGCGGCTGCTAATAACCTCAAGACCCTCGTTGAGAACAACCTTCTCTACCTTGGAGGAATCAAATCCTCTGCCAAGTGCTCTTACGGTTGAGGAAAGAACAACAGTCTTAACATTGTTGTTGTATGCGAACGCATAGTCACCGATAACATCAACGCCCTCAGCAACCTCTACGGTGTCTCCCTCATACTCTTCAGGAACAAGGTAAAGGGTAGTTACACCTGTAATTTCATCCTCAACATAGGTAACGCCCTCAACATCGTAGAAATCATAAATCTCTATTACACCTGTACCTGCTCCGCCTGTTAAGGTTTCGTAGGTGAGCGTACAATCGGTAAACTCTACCTTGTGACCGCTTCCGCGGAATACTACGAGACCTGTGCCCTTGCTATTAGGAACGTCGGTTTCGTTAACTGTGGTATTTGTTACTGTTGCGTTTATACCGGAGTTATCGGTACGAATGAAGTAAACAGAGCAAACGACGTCACAGTTATCAACCGTGATGGGACCTGCCTTCTTCTTGTCGATAAAGCCGTTTCTTGCAGCGGTTACAGTAGTGTCGGAAACGTTAAGCGTCTCCACGTATCCCGCGAGACATCCGCCGTCGTTGAAGGTACAGTCGATTACGTCAACCTTACCAACACCGTTAGCACCCGATCCGCCAAGTGTAACGTGTGTAGCGTTTTCAAAGGTACAACCAACAAATTTAACGTTGCTTGCCGCAGCCATTAAGTACACAGTGATGTAGTCTTCACCGTTAGCTTCTACGCTGTTAGCAGCGTCAAATTTAACGTTCTGGAAAACTGTTGAAGCTGTTGCCGTAGTAAATCCGGTACCTGCGTTACCAAAACCGTTAACGGTTACGTTGCCGGTAAATACGACGCCTGCGGAAGCAGCGCGAGCATTAGTTGAGCTTTCGCCAACAAAGGCTACGTTAATAAAGTCCTTACCGCTAACACCGCCTGCATAGTTATTAGCCGTTGTGCCTGCTCCTACAACACCGTTCCAATTAGGATACTGATTAATTACGTAATCCTCGGAATATTCGCCTGCTGCCATACTAATTACTACAGCATCATCGGTATTCCAGTACTTGCTGTTCGTCTTAATGATATTAAGAGCATTTGCAAGAGTTTCATCGTCATAAACGTAGAAGGTATTATCAGTATGAATATTGCTTCCGTTTATGTAGCAGTTCTCAGGCTTCTTGTTGATGTTCTGTATTTCGATAGAAACTACAGTACTTTCTTTATCAAAGTTGAAGTGTGCGTAAGTGTCAACACCTGCGTTTGCGTATGAATGAGTATCAATAACAGGAAGAGCATCCATAGAAACGTCTTCTACGTGTGAGTTCTTAAGGTTCACAACTGTGTCTGTTCCGTTATAGAACTTACCGTCATTGTACTTGTTCGCGTTGTCAAGAAGCACGTCTGCCCAACCTGTATTCTTAACCGTTACGTTTTCAAGATTTGCAGTAACGTTATACTTAACGTTGAAGCCGTTCTTTGCAACGTTGTTACCGTCGAGGTTAATGTTCTTGATATTAACTACCATATCGGATTCGGGGTCCTTGCAATCCTGAATGGTGAACATATGCTGACTAGCTGTCATCTTGATGTTAACTACGCCAAGACCAACAATATTCAAGGACTTGCCCTCAATGGTAATCTGTGAGCCAAGCGTGTAGTCACCGTCTTTAATAAAGATGGTAGTCGTATCTACAGCAGTTTCGATTGCTTTACCAAGAGCATCCATACTGTCAACAACCTTAAATGCTCCTACATCATACTGATCATCGAAGCTATCGGGTTCATATGTATACTGCGTTGCTAAAAGCTGAATTGAGAAGTCTGAACCGATTGAAAGATTCTGATACTCGTTTCCTGCTGTCTCTTGCATTTTAAGAACGATAGTCGCGGTGTAATCCTTGCCTTGGGGAAGAGCGTCGGAATGAATACCCGTTTCGATGAGTTGTGCGAGGGTACCTATTCTTTTGCCAAGCTCTGTGCGGTTTTCAATCTTCGTTGCTCCATCTACGTAATATACGTCGATTACGTCAGCAAGCTTCGAAACCTCACCGTGAGGGATAATCGCAAGCTGATATTTAAGAGCAAGAGTTCCCTCGTTAACAATCTTGAGGTGTCTTGCCACGGTATAACCGGGCTCCCATTTGTCGTCGTTGAAGATTGCGCCGTCCTTGGCGTTCTCCCATTTTGCTGTAGCGGGGTCTACGTTATAAGCCTCGGACCAGTAGAAGCCTACCTTGAGCGTTCCGGTCTTAATAACGTTTCCGCTGCTCGTTACGGAATCCGTAAACCAAGCGAACGTTGTTCCGACAAGCATTGCAAAGCACATACAAAGTGTAAGAATGCTTGCTATCAACGCCTTTTTGGTTGAAAGCTGTTTTTTCATTTTTAGTGCCTTTCTTAAATTTTCTTAATTGCTTCTTAGTTATAAACAAATTTTATATAACTCTATTTAACGCGCTCAGGATTGGTCGGCGGGATTTTGGGAATCGCTTCCCTCTCCTTCCGTCGGCTGCTCCGCTGCGCTTTCGGGGGGCGTAGCCGCTCCCGCTTGCTGCGCGAGCTGCTCTCTTAAAGCTTGTAGCTCTCGCATCATTTCGGCTGACTGTTCGCGTTCCTTTGCAATCTGCTCACGTTCCGCCTGCATATCCGCCATCTGCTCTTTCTTGTATCTCTTGAACAGACTGACGGTATTTACTCCTTGATAAAGAATAAGCAGTAGGAAAGGAATCAGAATGCACACGATATAGCCTGGAACCGTTTTCAAAAACGAGAAAAAGTGTCCGACTCCGGGAAGCTTTCCCGCGTATTTTCCAAGCACATACTCCGGCTCAACGAGCGATTCATCGTTCGTTCCCGTATTCGTACCGTAGGTTACGTAGCCAAGAAGCTTGCCATCGTTGGTGGTTATTTTTTCGCGGATCATATGCGTTACCGTTTCGCCGTAGCTATCGCTATTTTGGGAAACAAACGCGATAACGTCTCCCGGCTCAAGCGCGGTGGCATCGTTAACGTTCTTTATAAGAACGATATCTCCCGCGTTAAAATGCACTTTGTCGTTTTTGTTGTTTTCCGACGGGCTCATCGAATCTGTCAGAACGATATAAAATCTGATACCGAAAAGATTTCGATCGTTTCTGTCAAAGGTGAGCGTAGAAAATACCGTAAAAATCATCATAAAAACCGTGATGGCTATGACAATCAACGTCAGCGCTTTTGACACAATGCCAAGCGCACGTTTCGCTGTTTCTTTTGACATGATCTCCTCCTTTAATTAATCGATATTGACGTTACCCTGAACGGCGCATACGGTAATACCTACGCCAGTAAAGGTTTTGTTCTGAAATTCATTGCCCGCAGTTTCTTTCATGCGGAAAACGAGATAATAAATTTCGCTGCTTTGTGAGGGCTCAAGACGACCGTCAAACTCCTGTAATTTCTCGGCGCTTGTTCTGGTAGGATCCTTTGTAATCCAAACATCAAAAGCGTCGGTAAAATCATTTGATACCGTTTCGTCTTCGCTTATGTATATAATGAAGTTTATCGGAATGTTTCCGTCATTCTTCACGCGGAAGCCCTCTGTATAATAGCTTGCTCCGGGTTCAAACAGGATTTCATCCCGCTCTGACGTGGTTACGAAATTAAGAACCTCACCAACGAGTGAGCTCGGGTTGTCAACGGAAGTATTAACGATATCAACCTTCAGATTGCCTGCGGTTGTGTTAATTCCTATCCTTCCGTCGTTCGCGTCCGACGTGAACAAAGCAAGCGTTGCGCCTGTGATAGATACGAGGCAAAGCAGGATAACCGTTGCCGCTATAATAAACGTGCTTTTCTTGGGTTTATAACGGGACATCATTACCTCCTTGCCGTTAATAAAATTGTTTTTGACTATAAAGTTCTTTTAGCTGTATTAGTATTCAACTCTCTCTGCGAAAGAACCGTTGATGTACCAGTTAACAGCAGCTCCGGGGCAAGCTTCTATCATGCTCTCGTAGTGCGCCCTGATTTCAACGCTGGGAACAAAGATGTTAACGTTGCTAGGACCGCCGGTAATCTTGATTCCCTTTCCGCCGTTCTTCCTCTCAATAAGGTTGAAGTCGTTAAGAACTATGCCTGCAGTACCGAAATTAACGTCGTTAATGATGATAGCGTAGCTCTTTTCTCCGTCTGCGACAAGCCTTGCGCCCTTGTCAACGATAAGGGTATGGGGACGGAAGATAAAGTATACTGCCGCTCTTTCCATAGCGCTGTTCATAGGAGCGGTAACCGTCGCGCCGTCAGAGAGAACCAAGGTGTGAACGAGTCCGTCATCCTCACCGTGAAGAGTCGTATTTCCTGTTTCACCCTTAACAGTTATGTTAGCAAGAGTAACGTAACCGCTAAAGTTAAGTCCTTCACCAAGGTTTGCTACGGTATTGCCCTCACCGTTGTAAATACCTTCTTCAATAACACCGTTTGCGCCTGCAAGGTCGTTAGCGTTGTGAATGTCGTAGGTAAATACGTTTGCGTTGCCCTGAACCGCCTCAACAACAAAGGATATCTTAGCCTTTCTGTTCTTGTACTGGTTGTCAACAGAGCCGTCCGTATCGTGATTCGGGAAGTTTACTGTTACCCAGAAATCATCGATATCTTCATTGGCATCAATATATGCCCAAGGAGTTACCTTTTCGGCGCCGTTGTCATTTACGATGTAGTTGTAACCGTCGACGTAAGCGGTGGTTACAAGAGCGGGGGTAAGGTCCTCCGCGCCGGCAACAGCCTCTGAAATCATCTTGATTCTGTACTGGATGTTAACGTTGCTACTATTGGTAACTACGATTTTGAATTTCGCAACGTCACCGGGGGTCATGCGGTCGATAACTACGGTGTCACCGTCAAATTTTGCGGTTCCGTCGTTAGCGAAGTGGTTTACGCCGTTTGCATCAGCTTTGCGCGCATCGGCTTCGGTTTCGTTCAGAGACCAAGTGAGCATAGACGCGGTATCGTAAACTGCGGTGAGCTCAACGTTACCGGCAGTAACAGCTACATCGATCTCGTCGCTTGATGTGAACAATGCAAATGTTGATCCTGCGATAATGCTGATGCAAAGCACGATAGTCAATATCGAGGATAACAAAGCCTTCTTTTTCATTTTTTCCTCTTCTTCCTTTCTTTTTTATTATTTTTGACGCTTTAATTTGTTCAAAACGCAAACCCAAGCTTCAGAGGTTTTGCGCTTTTTTGTGTTTACTCATACGGTAGGTATAACCGCAGGAGCCTCAATCGCCTGTACTGCGTGAACGATAACGTCAAAGTCAAGCGCTTGACTTTTAGCGGCATTATTCACACTGTCCTCAAGCTCAAGAAATTCAACGCGTATCGTGAAAAGCCGGGAGCCTGTCTTGGCAAGTATTCCGATTGGATCGGATTCTGAACCGATAAGGCCCGCGCTTTCGCTCAGCTTCGCTTCGGTCACTCCTTCTGCGGTAGTCACCTTTACGTTAAGCTGGTCGGCGAGCGCAAGATTTGCTGTATCGTCAAACACGATTTCCAGCCAGTAGCCAAAAGCTACGTCACTGTTGTTCGCTATCTGCATTTCCGCAGAATACCAGCAGCCGGGAACGATTAGCGTATCGTCGGTGATATCAAACACATTTCTGTCGGTAGGATTTGAGAAATCTATATCTTCAGGATTTTCCGTTCCCACAAGGAAACCCGTTTTGTCATGCAATGACTTTGTCACGAGATTCGTACGTGTAAGCGTAATATCCAGAGTACCGGCTTGTAAATGATTTTTGAGCGTCACCCCGTCGGAAAAGAGAGCGTATGTACCGCCTGCCACAAGAGCCAAGCACAGCACAAGTGTCAAGACCGACAAAAGCACACTTCTCTTTTTCTTTGTCACGATTTTACCTCCTTTTAGATTTTTTTATGTAGTCGCGATTTCTCACGGCAAACATCGATTGTGAACGTCGGCATTCAATGCAAATCATTGTGCCGAACTCCGCATCACCGAGTGACTCGTCGCAAACAACGCACCGCTCGGGACGGAATATTAAAGGAACTTCTTCCTTATTTTTATTATATTTCTTGTTTTTCTTGTTCTTCTGTCTTCTTTCCACTTGCTCTTGCTGCTCTTCGTCTTTCTCTTGCCAGTTGCTTCTTGTATTCTTTTTCCTCGTTGATAGCGGCTACTACGATATCAATACTGTTCTTCACCGCATCAACGGTAGCGGCGCTTTCAACAAGCATTGTGGTAGCCGACTGTCTGACGGAAATTTTGTTCTCGTTAACGTAATTCTTAAAGTCGCTGTTGTGCAAAATAAACTCGCAATGAATAATTCCGCGCTTGATAAGCAAACGAACAATGCGGTTATTACCAACCTTGTATTCCTCGTGGCGAACGGTCTTCATACGCTTGCTGCCTTCGACGGCTGCCGCATATTTAATGATTTCGTCATACCAGCCTCTTTGCTCAGAGGGGAGAGCGAGATACTTTTCCTCAAGCGTCTGCTGCTGACCCATAGAGAAGCTAATAGTTCCTTCCGCATCCTCTGCGGGTGCTTCTTCAACCGCGTCTTCATTTTCCGATTCCGCAGTTTCCTCAACAACGTCTGCTGGTTCTTCCTCAACCGCTTCCGCAACAGGCTCCTCAATAGCGGTGGGGGCTTCCGCAGCTGCCGCAGCGCCTACTATAGCCGGCTCTCTCACCGGAGCTTCGTCAATAATACGCTCTGCCTCCTGCGCAACGCATCTGCAAGAGTTCTCTCTCTCCCTTCTTGCTTCAAGGATTTCTTTAACGATATCCCTGAACACTACCATTACGGCGAACAACGCCATAATAGATACGATCACCATAAATACCATAAATAAGATTTCCATAATGTCACTCCTATATATTTTAATTTCCGAATTGCTTCAGATTTTTTTAAGCTCGTCAAGCTCAGACTTTATTCTTGAGATAATGTCATTTCTTCTAACTTCTGATGAAACGTTAAGAGTCGTTCTGCAAAGGAGATAGTCAACGGAGACGTTGAAGTAATCGGCAATTTTTACAAGCGCGTAGGCGTCGGGAACGGTTTTTTCGGTCTCATAATTTGAAATCGTGCGCTGGTCTATACCTGTTACACGAGCCAAATCTATCTGACGAAGAGCGTTGTCCTCTCTCAGTTCTTTTATTCTCGTCTGCATTTTTACATTTTCTCCTAATTGCAAGTCTATATTTGAATTTATCGCAAAAATATCAAAAATGTCTGATATACTAAAAACAATATTTTATTTCTGCGGCGCTTCGCCGTCGGTATCATTGTTTTGAGCTTCAAGCTCGGCAAGCCGCCGTCTGAGCTCATTAAGCTCGCTCTGCTGTTTTTCCTTTTCTTCCTGTTCTTTTTTCCTCTTATCCGCGCCAAGCATATTGATAATCTTAACTATTTCAAGGATCACTATTATTAGTGACGGAATAATTACGATAGAAATTAATCCGACAGGTGTTTTCAGCGCGTATACGAATAATCCAAGAACGTAGCTTTGACCGGTAACCTTTCCGATAACGTAATTCGGACTGTTCGACTTTGAGGTATCTATCGTCTGCGTCAGTGTTTCCGAACTCGAATTTTTGTTGTCTCCCGCAAGACTAATGATATAACCGCCGCCGCTTTTTTCCTCAATCGCGGTGATACGGTGGGTTATCGTTTCCTGCCTTACGTACACGTACTTGAACGTAAGAACGTCGCCTACCTCAAGGTCTGCATACCACTGTTCAGCCTTTGTCTTATCCTCCGGCACAACGTCTATAAATATCATAGACCTTGTCGGTATATCCTTGATTTCATACTTGCTGACGTCAATTGCGTCGCACCTTTCCATTGACGGAGACAAAACGTATCGAATTTGCTTGCCAAAGATTGTAGCCGTGCCATCCGCGTCCTTTTTTGCGGTTATGGTCAAGATAACACCGAGTATGCATATGGCTATAAAAATGTAGAGCAGCGCGTTAGCAGTTATTATTCCCGCTCGTTTCAGAACTCGCTTTTTTTCCATAAGACTCCTTTCTCACGTATTAACTTTTTTCTATTTTGAGATGAATATCAAAATCCGCATAAGTTCCTTGCGCTTCATTACCAACGTAGTATGGCATCTCGTAACAGATAATAACAGGCAAAGGCTCGGTTGAGTCAAGTGTTTCTTCGAACTCGATTATTTTGTCGTTATCCAACAGCTCGGATAATTTTCCTTCGTAAACAACCGTATCGCTGCACCTTACGGCAACGTCAACAAACGGTTTCATTCCTCCATCATCCGATTCCTCGTAATCAAGAAATATGTAATACGAACCGGATGCTTGGCACGTGAGTTTTATCTCATATTCTTTTTTTTCGGTTGGATTTAACTTCAATTCCCTCACTGTTAGTGTTTCTTCAGTTACACCGTTTGCGCTTACCTTTATATCCTCCTTGAAATCATCATGGGCTTTGTCGATAAACACGATAAGCATAACCGCCATAATTCCTAACAGAAGCAGAGAAAAGATTAGTATGTTCACGCTTTTGTTCTTCATCGCTTTTTCTCCGTATCCTGTGCTACTACAACCGCGTTGCTGTCATCTCAATAAGTTAATCTCGTTTTTGCCGCAAAAGCTGCAATTGCCAAAAACCAAGCGACATAACGGGAGTTATGTGATAAAGAAACAAAATAAGCCGTCAAGGATTACGGCAAATAAAAACAAAATTGCGTGACAAAAGAGCCTTTCGCAAAATTTTACAAAAAAAGGAAAACGAAGGGCTTTTTTGCCACGCAAATTAATATAAATTGTATATGTAAATTTTGGCAATCTTTATGAAACCTATTGATTTTTTTAAAAGTCTGTGATATAATCGTCTATACTCAAAGATTTTATATTATTATTTTTATCACATAACTCCCGTTATGTTATTTTTTAGGCGACATAACTCCCGTTATGTTGTCTTACGTCTCGTTGCATTTGCATCGGGCTTTTTTATATTATTAGCCGCATATTTTCCATCTTGCGCTTGTGCTCTGCGCCGGTAGTAACGATATAGATTCGCGTCGTATTAATGCTTGCATGTCCAAGAATATCAGCGAGCTTAGCTATATCCTTCTCAATTCCGTAAAAGGTGCGGGCAAACAGATGACGGAGATTGTGAGGAAAAACCTTACTCGGCGATACCCCCGCATCTTCACACAACGATTTCATTTCCCGCCAGATATTGTTTCTGCTTACGGGGTTGCCGTTCCGCGTTACGAATACCGCTCCCTCCTTAATTTGCTGCTCTTTAACGTAACGGAGCAGCTTTTTCTTTAATTCCTGCACTATAAAAATGCCTCTGTTCTTCCCCTTGCAGTTAACAACCGCCTCTCCCTTTTGTAACGCATCAACCGTGATATACTTTAGCTCGCTGACACGTATACCCGTTGCGCAAATTGTTTGAATGATAAGATTAAGTCTTTCGTTATGCTTTTTGTTTGCGGCTTCAAGTAAACGAAAATATTCAGCACGGGTGAGTTCTTTTTCCTCAGAACAGTAAACCTTTCTTTGCATTTTAAATTGTTTTATGCACAACTCGTGCCAGCCGCAAAAACGCAAAAACGAATTTAAGGCGGCAATCATAGAATTCGCGCTGGCGACAGCATAGCTATCACCGAGCATGGTTTTGTATTCCAATACGTTTTGCTTACAGATCTCTTTTGAACCCATAAATTCGATAAAGAACCTTACGTCCCTCATATATTTTTCTATTGTAGCAATGCTCCTTTCCTCATTTTGTAGATACGTCTCAAATTCTTTTAGGCAATCGAAGTCCATGTTTCTTTTTTCCATAAGACACACTCCTTATTTTAGGTTTTTGTACTATTATTATTTTACCAAATGCTTCAGAATAATCCATAAACCTTCGAAACAGGCAGTTTTACACCACAATACATATTGTACAATAGAATGAGAGAATTTGAAATTGCTTTCACATTTTTTATATCTAAATATGTTGAAATATTCATATTTTTAGTTTATAATAGAAAAATAGGACTAAGTCGCTTTTGGAAAGGAGCTTACATATGAAAGAATACAGAGCGGGTATTGATATCGGTTCAACAACGGTAAAGCTTGTTTTACTTGACGATGCCGGTATTCCTGTTTACGAAAAATACAAAAGACACCTTGCGCACACTCAACAGACTCTTGCCGAGCTTCTCCGCGAAGCAAAAAGCTGCGTTGGAGAATGCGCGATAAAGGCAAAGATTACAGGCTCGGGTTCTATCAACCTCGGAAAAGCTCTCGGAATTGAATTTATTCAAGAGGTTGTTGCGGTTGCGACGGCGCTTCAAAATTACGCTCCGCAAACCGACGTTGCCATCGAGCTTGGCGGCGAGGACGCTAAGATAATCTACTTTACCGGCGGACTTGAAGAACGCATGAACGGCGTATGCGCAGGCGGTACGGGCTCGTTCATAGATCAGATGGCGGCTCTTCTTCAAACCGACGCTGAGGGTCTCAACAAAGAAGCTAAAAACTATAAGGAAATATACCCGATAGCCGCGCGTTGCGGAGTTTTTGCAAAAACCGATATACAGCCCCTTATAAACGAGGGCGCGACCAAGGCTGACCTTGCCGCGTCAATATTTCAAGCGGTAGTCAATCAGACTATTTCGGGACTTGCCTGCGGTAAACCCATAAGGGGTACAGTTGCATTTTTAGGCGGACCTCTGCACTTTTTAACCGAGCTTAAGGCGGCT
>JAZQKG010000025.1:0-9839 GCA_045542035.1 Eubacteriales bacterium
CCTGCCAGGGCATATAATGCTTTCTGTCGTTCTCTATAAGCTTCATTTTTTTTGTGTCGTCAAGACCGTATAACATCGCTTTTATAAATACCGATAGCGTTGTTTTTCCGTATCCGTTATCCTTTTTCACGGTGTTAAGTCCGTCGGAAAAGGAGAGCTTGAAATCCGAAAGCTTTCCGAAATTCTCAATATAGCAATCTATAAGCTTCACTTTAATCTCCCATCTGTCAAAAAACGTATAATGAATTTAGGACTGCGGTCATAGCGTATCTCCCGCTAAGGCGCGGATGCCGCATTCGATTATCGCTTCCTTTTCGGTTTCGGTCAACTCATTCTTTGAAAGAACGAGCCGTATAAATTCACCTTTTAAAGACCTGTCGTTTTTATAGTCCTCGCTTGAGATTCTCATGCGCGACGTGTCCTTTATTTCAAAGTGAAAAAATGAGTCTTTAAATCTTACGGAGAGCGACTCCGTGTCTCTTTTCACTCCGGGCTCGTGCTCTCCAACGAGCAGGACTCTTACGAGATCTCCGCGAGGAATTTGTGACACGGCATGGGACACGCGGTTCTCAATCTCGATTTCTCTGTCAGCTTTGCTTATATCAACGCTGACTGCGTGAAGGGTGCGTACCGCCCTTTTTACGAAGCGTGAGGAAACGCTTCCCGAATCGGTGTCTATTATAACGTACCCTTTGTCTCCCGTCTCGTCAAATCCGCGCCCCTCGGGTGTTCCAGAGTAAACGGCGCGTTTTCCGAGGGCAAACTCGGTTTCGGAATAGCTGTGATAATGTCCGAGAGCAAGGTAGTTTATATTCGTTCCCTCAAGCTCGCGGAGTCCTATTTTATCGGGCGCGTCGCTTTTGTCCGCAAGTTCACCGTGAAGCACGGCGATATTTATTCTGTTCGGGTCAAGCGAAAGGGAAGAGAACATTCCCGCCTTTATGTCGGTTCGTCCCGAAACCGTGATGTCACCGAATCTGTATGTTGACCATTCTTCCCCAAAAACAATAAGATTCTCGGGAATTTTTACTCCTGATTCGGTAAGCCTACCTCTCTCGTGATTTCCGGGCAGATAAAAAAAGTTAATTCCCGCGGAGTTCTCGATAATTCCTATAACAGAATCAATCGTTCTAACGCTCACCCGCTCGTTATCAAAAAGGTCGCCTGCAATAATAACGGCTCCCGCGCCGATCCTTGCTGCTTCCTCAGTCATTTTGCGAAAGCTTTCGGTAAGCTCTCTCTTTCTCTCCCTCGCCTGCCTTGGTGAGAGCCTTGAGGTCATAGGCGAATCAAGATGTATATCCGACGTATGTATTAGCTTCATTTTTGACCCTCCCTTTTATATTCGCTCGGTGACACTCCGCATTCTGCGAGAAATACCTTTGAAAAATACGATTGGTCGTAAAACCCTGTTGCCTGCGCAACCTCGTTTATACTCATTTTCCCCGCAGAAAGAAGTTTTTTCGCTTCTTCAAGCTTCGATTCGGTTATCGCGGTGTTAACGGTAGTTCCGAATTCTTTTTTAAACGAGGCTATGAGCGTGGTTTTAGAGCATCCAATCTCCTCGCAGATGGATTTTATCGTAATCTTTTTGTTTATGTTTTCGTTTATATATTTTTTAGCCGCTTCTGCCACTGTGGGTCTCGCTCCGGGCATCGCGTTTCGGAGGGTGAGATACTGAGCGCAGATAGTCATTATCTTGACGTACGACTGTATCATATCCTCCGGCACCGTGCGCATTGAGTCGACGAGCGCGAGGCTGTCCTTATCAAACGACGAAAGGGCGGAAAGAGTCTTTTTTAACCCATCGGTGTCGGTGTTTTCATCACATATCTGTCCCATCATAAGATATCCCGTCAGTATGCCAAAGTTGTAAAGAGGGCTAACGGCTTCGGTAAGCCCAAAGCGGCATTTGTATATAACCGTTTCCTTTGTTTCGTGAACGCGCTTAAAGGCTTCCTTGTCTCCAATTCTGCAATTCTCATATTCTCCGGGCGTTTGATGTATTTTCGCGCATATAGGAAGCTTTTCGGGCGGGTATGCCGCGATTTCAACGTAGTTAACGTCGTGAAGCGACATTCTAAATCCCGTTATTTTATAGAGCTCGTAAAGAACCGATATTATTTCCTGTTCCTTCATTTTTGGCTTCTGAAGCCTCCTTTTTTTGTAAAATAACTTTAAAAAAGTTCGATAATACAAAAATATTATACTATTTTCCATTGAGTTTGTCAATACAATATTTTATAATAAAAATAGGGAAAAAAATATATTTTCGACAAATTTCTCAATTCACTTGAAATATTTAAAATAATATTGTATAATTAGAAAGGAATAAAAATGACGAAATCCAAGTATTGCATAGGAGTTGACCTTGGAGGAACCAATATTGCGGTTGGACTCGTGAACCTTGAAAATAAGAAGATAGCGAAGCAGATGAGCGTTAAAACCAACGCGCCCCGTCCCTGCGAGGAGATAACTAAGGACATAGCGTCGGTTTGCCGTAAGCTTTGCTCTATGGAGGGTATAGATCCGTCAGAGCTTCTTTGGGTGGGAGTTGCTACCCCGGGAATTGTTAAGGATGAAACAGTTATTGCAGCGTTTAATCTCGGTTGGAAAAACGTTCCCTTCGCAAAAATACTTAAAGACGCTATCGGAAGACCTACTTACATAGCTAACGACGCTAACGCCGCGGCTTATGCCGAGGCTATGTGGGGCTCGGGCGCGGGATGCGAATCGCTCATAGCCTTCACTCTTGGCACGGGTGTTGGCGGCGGTATTATTTTCCACGGAAAAATCTGGGAGGGAATGAATGGCTTCGCTGCCGAGATGGGACATATGCTTGTTGAGAACGGCGGAAGACTCTGCACCTGCGGAAAGCGCGGATGCATAGAGGCTTATTGCTCTGCAACGGCTCTTATACAGGACACTAAGCGTATGATGCGCCTTTATCCGGAAAGCATTATGTGGGAAGAGGTTGACGGTGATATTGAGCGCGTAAACGGTAAAACTCCATTCAGCGCAGCGGCAAAGGGAGACAAGGCAGCGTCTATCGTAGTTGAAGATTACATAGACTATCTTGCTCACGGAGTTTCCAACACTATTAATATCTTCCAGCCCGACGTTGTGTGTATCGGCGGCGGAATATCCCGCGAGGGCGAGGTGCTTATGGCACCGCTTCGCGATAAGGTATTTCACAGCTCATTCGGCATTGAGGGCTCAAGAACCAGGGTTGTTGCGGCAGAGTTCAGAAATGATGCCGGAATAATCGGAGCTGCTTTACTTGGACTTCAAAAGACTAATTTTGAAGAAAGGCAATGAAATGGCATCAAGGGAACAGATTTTATTTGAAAAATTCCAGGCTGATGGAATTTTCGAGAGCGCAATCTCCTACGGTTCGGGTCATATAAATGACACCAAGCTTATAACGGCAAAGACTGACACGGGCGTTAAAAAATACGTTCTCCAGCGTATAAATCACAACGTTTTTAAAAAGCCGGATGAGCTTATGAAAAATTACGTCGGTGTGACCTCCTATCTTAGTAAGATAATAGCCGAAAGAGGCGGCGATCCAATGCGCGAGACGCTTAACGTTATAAAAGCGGTTGACGGTGGGGATTTTTATCTCACACCCGAGGGCGAATATTGGCGTTTGCTCGTTTTTATTAACGATAGCTTAATTTACGATAAGGTTGAGCGCCCCGAGCAGTTTTACGAGAGCGCGGTTGCTTTCGGTAATTTCCAGTATCTTCTTCGCGATTATCCCGCGGACACTCTTTATGAGACAATAGTTAATTTCCATAATACTCCCGACAGAATAAGGCTTTTCAAGGAAGCTCTCGCCGCTGACGTATGCGAAAGAGCAAAGGAAGTCAAGGATGAGATTGATTTCGTTTTTGCGCGTGAGGAATTTGCAGAGACACTTGAGAAGGCTCACAAGGAGGGAAGGCTTCCTCTCAGAGTTACCCATAACGACACTAAGCTTAACAATATACTTTTCGATGGCGCTACAGGAAAGGCTCTTTGCATACTTGATCTTGACACTATTATGCCGGGATATTCGGTAAACGACTTCGGAGATTCTATCCGCTTCGGCGCGACGACGGCGCTTGAGGACGAAAAGGATCTTTCAAAGGTTAATTTCGATATCTCACTTTACGAGCTTTACGTTAAAGGCTTTATAGAGGGAACTAAGGGCGGTCTTACCGACTGCGAAATGGAGCTTCTTCCCATAGGCGCTATCATGATGACCTTCGAGTGCGGAACAAGATTCCTTACAGACTACCTTTCGGGAGATACTTATTTTAAAACATCCCGTCCCGAGCATAACCTTGACCGTGCCCGCAACCAGTTCAAGCTTGTTTCCGATATGGAAATGCGCCTTGACGAGATGCGCGCGATAGTAAAAAAATATCTTTGATAATTATTATCTCAAAGGTGAAAAACACCCCGAAGCAGATGATAAATAATAAAAATTATTCGGGGTTGCCGCACAGCGCGGCAACCCCGTGTTAAGTTTTTTAGATAAATAATAAATAATGGAAGGATTTTTAAAATATGGCAAAGGCTTCGTTTTTTAAGAAAACGCCGTTTTTCTGGCTTTATTTCGTGCTTGGCGCGCTAGGACTTACTCTCGGTGTGTTTCTTCTTCCAATATGGAATGACACATCGGTATTCTGGAAGGGATGGGGAAGTGTCGCGGTAAGCTTCATTATGTTCGCGGCTATCGTTCTCTATATGGTTCTTTTTCTTGCAAGGCAATTCAGAAAGGAAAGACGTGAGATAATCAGAATACTCGTTGTTGTTGAGATAGTTGTTTTCGCTCTTATAGCGCTTGGATGTCTGCTTGACGAATTCAAGGTTATAAACGTTGGAGGTCCATGCGTTATACTTGGTATGGCTCTTTGGATAAGAGGAGTTATAGGCGCTATAAAGGGATATCTTTACCGACATACGCACGAGGAGCGCCGCTACAGTGTGGTTGACCTCGCCATCGCTATATTTCTTATAACGTTCGGTACTATTCTTATGGTGCGTCCTCTATTTACCGAACTTCACCTTATCTGGCTTGGCAGTATAGCGGTCATTCTCACGTCGCTGTTTATGTTTTTTATCGGAATGCTTCTCATTCCCGATAAGAAAAGAAAATAATTTATATTAAATGCTTGAACAAGCCGCGTATTTTTGCGTGTGGAAGACTAAATGTTCTATGAAAAGGAAGCGGACGGAAGATATCATTTTCTTCTTGCGAGCCGCTCAGTTTCGGAAAAATAGGAACGGTATCTTTCTCCCGTCCATATGTCTTTGTGAAAAAGAAGTATACCGAGACCTCTTATGATGTTTCAGCTGAGGTAAAGGATGAGCATCTCGGAGGCGATGCGGGAATGATGAAGGAGCTTTGCGGAAGACTTTCGCACGGCTCCCTTTTTTTATTTGTCGCATATTCACAAAATAGGCTATTGGCTTATGTACAAAATAATATTTATCTTGTAAAAAAGTTCATTTATTTTGAAATAAGTATTGCATATTGAGAAGAAATGTGATATATTAATTAAAACATTTAAAAATATTAGAGGAGCTTTTTAAAATGAGCGATAAGAATTACGTAACCTATGAAGAGTTCGGAGCAAAAGGCGACGGTGTCACAGAGGACTTCGCGGCGATAAAAGCGGCGCATGACTTTGCAAACGAAAACGGTCTTGCGATAAAGGGACGCCCCGGAGCGCATTACTACATACACGACACCCGTATAAACGGCAACGCTGAAGTCGCAAAAATTATGACGGACGTTGACTGGACGGGCGTTGAGTTCACTATCGATGACAGAGATATTTCTCATTTCAAAAATGACCCGACGCACGGAATGCACGACAAGGATATCTTCCTTGCGGTTTCGGAATATCCGATGGTTAAAATTGATGACAGAGCTATCCTCGACAGGGTAGAGAGGGACGGACTCAATAAAAAGACAACGAAAACAGAGCTCGGACTCGGCTATCCCGCTATGATAATTCCGTACTGCCTTTCTCACAGAGTCTATAGAAGACGTGGCTACGGCGGATTTAGCGGAGCTTATATGCACGAGGTTTTGGTTCTTGATAAGGACGGAAATATAGACTCCGACGCGCCCGTCATGTTCGATTATCCGAGGCTCGATTATATCGAGGTTTACAGACTCGATATAAAGCCTATAACGGTTAAGGGCGGAAAATTCACGACACGCGCCAGCCGCGTTAACTGTATGATTATGAACAGCAAGGGCGAGCTTGAGCCGCACGACGATTATATAGCGCGCGGTATCAGAATTATGCGCTCCTTCACTACTCTTGACGGGGTTGAGCACTACGTAACGGACGAGTTTTCCGTTTCCGAGCAGGTGAAGGACGGCAAGATTGTCTGCATAGGAAATGCATACGAGGGATTCTTCTACGCATCCTTTGCAAACGAGGTAACCTATAAAAACTGCGTTCTTACCGGAAGGAGATGCTTCACAACTCCGAAAAACGGAACTACGGGTACCTATGACCTTGGCGGTAAATGCGTAAATAAGATAAGATTTATAGGTTGCACTCAGTCAAACTTCTGGATTAAGCTTGATGAAAACGATAACATCACAGCAGCAAAGGAAGGCGATGAGGGCGCTATAACCAGTATGTACTGGATTCCAAGGGCGAATCAGAAAATAAAGCTTCATTGGGGTGTCGGAGGAACGAACTTCTGCAAGAATATGGAATATATTGATTCCACACTTTCAAGGTTTGACGCTCATTCGGGACTTTATAACGGAAAGATAATTAATTCGACTGTTAATTATATGGCTATAACCGGTAACGGTAACTTTATAGTTGAGAATACGAGATGGTTTGCGGAAGGACCTGACTATAATGCGAACTCACTTATACATCTGCGCGCTGATTACGGCTCTACGTGGGAGGGTGAGATCAAAATGAAAAACGTTGAGGCTAACGTTTATACAACCGCTCCCATATATCTTTATATGCACGCTTACTCAAACTGGTATTACGGCTACAGAGCGCACTATCCGACACTCTCCATTGATAATATAGTATTTAAGGATATTGCAAACGGCAAGCTTCTGCCGAATGGAACTGAGGTGCTTATAAGCGGCGACGGAATAAAAGACGAGCCCGCAATGCATCTTCCAGAAACGAAGAGAGTGCATCCCTTGTATCCCGATATCGATCTTGACGGAGACGGATTGGTTGACGGAACTAATATTCCGTACGACGACGTTGTGTCAACGTCGGGCATCTTAGACGCGTCAAGCTATAAAAATCTCAATATGGTAGTTCCGCCAAAGCACATTGTGATAACCGGAAATAAGAATGCGTCTGTTGACGGAAAATGCCGAATTGTAGTTTACGATACGTCGAACTATAAGGACGTTGCAGACGGCGGATTCTTTGGAAAGACGGAATTCATAACAGACGGGCATAAATACGTAGGAACTGATTTCGCAGGACAGGATACCGAAACGTTTAAGTTTATTGCTATTGAATAAGCTCGGCGCATTCCAATGTGAGCTTTTGCTCCTTGATAAAGACTGTAATATCGATGAGACGACTCCATTCCTCTTTGATTGCGAGGATGTCACGAAGGTTATATTTACAGAACCGATATTAAACCTATTACCTATCACATATCAAAATTTTGAGGGTAGCTCAAGTTCAAAACTGAGCTACCCTCTTATGCATTAAGGGGATAGGGGGTTTTTGAGCGAAAATCTTCGCTCTTCGACTCGAAGACGTATGAAAATACGTCTTTTTTTACTTTTAGTCATTTTCGGTCACGCCCAAATGCACCGGCCTCCTTTATCATTTAATTAAGCCGGAGTGTTTTTTCTCATAATCTATCATAGAGGTAAGCGCCGCGAATATTCTTTCTCGCGCTTCGGGTTTAAGAATGGAAAGCTTTTCTGAAAGCTCAGATGATTTTACGATGTAACTGCATTATCGTATTCTTTTGCCGATAGATTTCATATCCATTGTTAAACCTCATATTAGAATTTATTAAGGCGAGCCCGAAAGCTCCCCTTTTGTACCGACAGTGTCGGTGATTTTTATTGAATTATTTCTTAAGAGCTGCCTGAGCTGCCGCAAGTCTTGCGATCGGAACTCTGAAGGGAGAGCAGGATACGTAGTCAAGACCGATCTTGTGGCAGAATTCTACGGATGTGGGGTCGCCGCCGTGCTCGCCGCAGATACCAACGTGAAGCTTGGGATTTACGGGTCTGCCGAGGGTTACTGCCATGTTCATAAGCTTACCGACACCGGTAGTGTCAAGCCTTGCAAAGGGATCGTTCTCGAAAATCTTTGCGTCGTAGTATGCGCCAAGGAACTTACCTGCGTCGTCACGGGAGAAGCCGTAGGTCATCTGAGTAAGGTC
The DNA here is from genome assembly GCA_045542035.1 of Eubacteriales bacterium. Taxonomy (GTDB): domain Bacteria; phylum Bacillota; class Clostridia; order Oscillospirales; family CAG-272; genus UBA1740. Next base: position 8,404 of record JAZQKG010000025.1, read on the forward strand.
GTTAGTACCGAAGCAGAAGAAGTCTGCGTTAGCTGCGATATCGTCAGCGGTGAGACAAGCTCTGGGGATTTCAATCATAGTACCAACCTCGTACTTGAGAGTTGCGCCTGCAGCCGCGATTTCTGCGTCAGCAGTTTCAACAACTACCTTCTTAACGTACTTAAGCTCCTTAACGTCGCCAACGAGGGGTATCATGATTTCGGGAACTACGTTCCAGTCAGCGTGAGCCTTCTGAACGTTGATAGCCGCGCGGATAACTGCCTTAGTCTGCATTGCTGCGATTTCGGGATATGTTACTGCAAGACGGCATCCACGGTGACCCATCATGGGGTTGAACTCGTGGAGAGATGCGATTATAGCCTTGATATCCTCAACGCTCTTGCCCTGAGCCTTAGCGAGAAGTGCAATGTCCTCATCAGTTGTGGGAACAAACTCGTGAAGCGGGGGGTCAAGGAATCTGATACAAACGGGATTGCCCTCAAGAGCCTCGTAGAGCTTCTCGAAGTCTGCCTGCTGGTAGGGAAGAATCTTTGCGAGAGCAACTTCTCTTTCCTCAGCAGTGTCGGAGCAGATCATCTCACGGAATGCCGCAATTCTGTCTGCCTCGAAGAACATGTGCTCGGTACGGCAAAGACCGATACCCTCTGCGCCAAGCTCTCTTGCCTTCTTTGCATCGGTGGGGGTCTGCATTGGTTCTAACCTTAAGGGTTCTGAACTCGTCTGCCCAACCCATGATGGTGCCGAAGTTACCGGAAATTTCTGCGTCAACGGTAGGAATAAGACCGTCATAGATGTTACCGGTAGAGCCGTCTATTGAAATGTAGTCACCCTCAACGTAGGTCTTGCCTGCGAGAGTGAACTTCTTGTTTTCCTCGTCCATTGCGATATCGCCCCAACCGGAAACGCAGCACTTACCCATACCGCGGGCAACAACTGCTGCGTGAGAGGTCATACCGCCGCGAACTGTAAGGATACCCTGAGCTGCCTTCATACCGGTAATGTCCTCGGGAGAGGTCTCAAGACGGACAAGAACAACCTTCTTGCCTGCATTCTTCCATGCCTCGGCATCCTCAGCAGAGAGTACTATCTGACCGCAAGCCGCGCCGGGAGATGCGCCGAGACCGCGGCCCATAGGAGTAGCTGCCTTAAGCGCTTTAGCGTCAAACTGGGGGTGAAGAAGAGTGTCAAGGTTACGGGGATCGATCATAAGAACAGCCTCTTCCTTGGTCTTGTGTCCCTCTGCAACGAGGTCAACAGCTATCTGAAGAGCTGCGGGAGCGGTTCTCTTACCGTTTCTGGTCTGGAGCATATAGAGCTTCTCATTCTCGATGGTGAACTCCATATCCTGCATATCGTGATAGTGATTTTCAAGGATCTCGCAAACTTCCTTAAACTGCTTGAATGCAGCGGGGAACTTGTTTGCCATCTCTGCGAAG
>JAZQKG010000026.1:0-66950 GCA_045542035.1 Eubacteriales bacterium
TCTCTGTGCTGGAAGAAAATATCACCGTTCTCAGCCGAGCCGCGAAGAGCGGGAGTCTCGGGGTTAAGAGCGCGGTTGCGGAATGCCTTAACAGCATCCATATCAACCATCTCAGCAAGGTCCTTATAATCCCAAGAAGCAACCTTCTGAATCTCGTGAGAGGTGCGGAATCCGTCGAAGAAATTAAGGAAAGGAACTCTGCCCTTTATAGTAGCAAGGTGAGCAACCGCGCCAAGGTCCATAATTTCCTGAGCGTTTGTCTCAGCAAGCATTGCAAAACCGGTCTGACGGCATGCAAGAACGTCGGAATGGTCACCGAAGATGTTAAGAGCGTGAGACGCTACGCATCTTGCGGAAACGTGAATAACGCAGGGGAGAAGCTCGCCGGCAATCTTATACATATTGGGAATCATCAAAAGAAGACCCTGAGATGCGGTATAAGTTGTGGTGAGAGCTCCGGCTGCAAGAGAGCCGTGAACAGCGCCTGCAGCGCCTGCCTCAGACTGCATTTCAACAACTTTAACGTTATCGCCGAAGATGTTCTTCGCGGGTTCGCCAAAAATGTTTTTGTTGGATGCAGACCAAGTGTCTGTTACTTCAGCCATAGGGCTGGAAGGTGTGATAGGATAGATGGCAGCAACTTCGGTAAACGCATAAGATACGTGAGCCGCAGCGGTGTTACCATCCATAGAAATTTTCTTTCTTTCTATCATGGTTTTGTCCTCCAAAAAATATATTAAATAACTAATTATTATTTCCAAGCAAAGATTATAACATATTTTCTCCGAAAAGTAAATACTTTTTTTGAAAATCCTTTTAATTTTAAAAAATGAAATTTTTAGAAAGAAGAAAAAAGCTCATCCCTAATCTTCTCGTATTCCGAATAGCCGTATAAAAGATTTATAGCTTCTATCATTGCTTTGGCGCTCATATCGGGTGGCAGACCGAGCCTCTTTGCAAGGCGCGCCCTCATTAAAGACGAGGAGTCGCCACCCGACAGACCGTCTTTAAAGAAATCAAGCTTCGTAAGTATTTTTTCTTCTGACTTTTGTTTGTTTTCGTTACACGCCCCGTCGGATATGAAAGGAGAAAGCAGTTTTTCAAGCACTTCCCTTTCCATTCCCTCAACTCCGAGAAAACCTGCTTTTGAACGGCTTTTTTTGCGTTTTTCCTTGCCCTCTATCCTTGGGATATAGATATGATAAAGCTTATCCTTCGGTATGATTCCGGAAAGAAAAGAACGAATCTGTATACCTCCCCCGTCGGAATCGGTCAAAAGAATCACACCGCCCCGCTCCGCAAGCTTTCTTATAAGCGCCTGCTTTTCCTTTGAGTTGAAAACCGAAAAACCGCCCGTCGTGATAACCGTGGCGTCAAACAAAGAAGAAATAACGCTTTTGTCATACCTTCCTTCAACAATTATGGGTAAGGCAATTCTCTTTCTGATATTATTAGCGTTTTCCATATTTTTCTCCCTCAAGCCTCCTATTATGCTCGCAAAGCTCGGAAAGAGGGCATCCGTCGCACTCAGGCGCTCTTGCCGTGCATATTTCCCTTCCAAATATTACGATTCTATGGCAAAAATCCGACCCCTCCGCTTCATCTATAAGCGACTTAAGTATCCGCTCTATCTTCTCGGGATTCTTTTCGCTCTCGGGGTACATTCCGAGTCTTCCGCATATTCTTATGCAATGAGTATCGCAAACAACGGCAGGTTTTTTAAATACGTCTCCAAGCAAGAGATTCGCTATTTTTCTTCCAACTCCCGCAAACTGAAGGAGCTCCTCCATCGTGTCGGGAAGATTTCCTCCGTATTTTTCTACGAGCAAAAGTGACGCGTCCTTTATATTCGCGGCTTTCATTCTGAAAAGTCCGCAGGGCTTGATTATGCTTTCTATCTCCCCGATATCCCCGTAAGCCATAGACTCGGCGTTCGGGAATTTTCGAAAAAGCTCTCGGCAAACTATATTAACTCTCGCGTCGGTGCACTGTGCCGAAAGTCTTCCCATAACAAGAAGCTTCCAAGGGTCTCCCCCGTACTCAAGAGCGCATTCGGCAGACGGGTAAATCTCTTTGAGCCTTTCCACGATAAGCCGAAGTCTTTCCTTCTTTTCCCGTTTAGTCATCTTTCACCGCCATGTCAACAAGTTTTTTTGTAAGCCTAAGACCAAGTCCGACTATAGCGTCAAACTCTCCCTCGTATTTCTCAACAAATTTTGCGCCGCCGCCCTGAATAGCGTAAGCTCCTGCTTTATCCATCGGCTCGCCGCCCCTAACGTATTCAGATATTTCTTTTTCGGATATATTTCGGAAGGTCACCGCCGCGCTGTCAACTCCGCTGAAAACCTTTCCCTTATAGTGAACCGCCACACCAGTGTGAACGTGATGCGTTTTTCCCGAAAGCATAGACAGCATTTTTACTGCGTCATCAAAATCGATAGGCTTTCCGAGAGGAACTCCGCCAAGCTCCACAAGAGTATCCGAAGATATAACCAAGGCGTCGGAATCAAGCCCCTGCGATACGGCATACCCCTTTCTTATAGCAAGAAGCTCTACTCCCACCGACGGATGAACGCTATTCGGCAAGGTCTCATCCGTTTCTCCCGTTATAATTTCAAATTCCGCAAACAGTTTTCCGAGAAGCTCACGCCGCCTCGGAGATTTAGATGCAAGTACAATTCTCATATTTTTTACCCTCTATTCGAGCGCGGAATACAGCGCTCTTTTAACGTCATCATAGGTTTCCGCGCGGTTTATTTCTGCGCGCACGGCAGCTGCTCCGCGAAAGGATTTTATGTACATTGCCGCCTGCTTTCTCGATTCTTTGACGGCAATATTTTCTCCCTTCTCAACTATAGCCTCGGATAGCTGAAGGAGCGCGGTTTCGATTCGCTCCTCAAGTGTTGGCGCGATGTAATTCTTCCCCGAAAGCGCGGCAATAATTTCAGAAAAAACAAACGGATTGCCTATTGCGCCGCGGCCAATCATTATTCCGTCCGCTCCGGTTTGAGAGAAGATGCGCAAAGCATCCTCTCCGTTTGCTATATCACCGTTTGCGATAACAGGTATATGCAAAGCGCGCTTTACATTTTTGATAATTTCCATATCAGCGCTGCCTGAATACATCTCTACACGGGTCCTGCCATGCACGGCAACAGCCACTGCTCCGCCCGCTTCTGCGGCAAGGGCGCATTCCACTGCGTTTTTAGATTTTTCATCAATTCCCGCTCGAATCTTTACGGTGCACGGAATGTCTATAGATTTTGACACACGTTCTACAATTTTATATACCAAGTCGGGATTTTTCATAAGAGCGGAGCCCTCTCCGTTGGAGTAGACCTTATGAACCGGGCATCCCATATTTATATCTATCGCGCAAGGAGGTATTCCTCCATCTTCACCGACGGACAGTATCTCTGCTGCGCGCGACATAATATCAAGCTCTCTGCCGAATATCTGAACGGCTACGGGTCCTTCGTCTTCTTTAACGCGGGCGAGGGCGTGCGTTTTTTTATCACAGAAGGAGACGGCTTTTGCGCTTACCATCTCGCTTACCGAATATTCCGCTCCATGCTTATGACATACAAGCCGCATTGCCCTGTCGGTAAATCCCGCCATGGGCGCAAGCATCACGCCATATTTTAAATTTATACCTTTTATATTCATAAGTCCTCTTATTTTTTCTCTTTTCCTAATTCTATCATAAATTTGATGCAATTTCAAGTTTTTTATTGACTTTAATCACCCGGTGTGTCACAATATAAAAAAACAAGGATAAATATTTATGGGTGATGTTCTTAGCGGAGAATTTAAAATACCGACAAGCGCGATCATCGCATTTGACTGGTCAAATGCAAATTGGGCTAAGCCAAAACCCATATTACAAGCAGAAAGAGCAAGAGTAAAAGGAGAAAATCCTTCTATTCCTGCTCTGTTCGTTTTATAGATGAATGACGCTGACGCATCATAAATTGGCTTTGCGTTTTCCGGGCTTTTTGGATAAGGCACGCGCTCTCAGCTATGACGACGGCGTTAAGGAAGACACCGGGCTTGTTGAAATAATGAGAAAGTACGGACTCAAAGGAACGTTCAACCTGAACTCCAAGAATATTGAAAATCCGAACAGCTAAATTAACAGAACTGAGAATAAAAAATTTAAACTAACACGTGTGTCCTCTCTTTAACCAAGGCATAACTCCTCGCGGTATAACTCGTTACTCCTAGAACGGTTTCTCCGTCTATCTGAAGCGCTACGGGTCTATCAAATTCAACGAGAATTTCTTTGCCGACAAACGACTCGAATACGTCGGTATAGGACACGTGATTTCCCTTAAATATTTTTGGGAATATAGTTAGAAGCTTGATTCTCGACTTAGAATGAACAGCTACTATTGAAAGCTCTCTTTCGGCATTAAGCCTGTCCTGCGACGGAGTAATCATCATACCGCCGCCGAAATATCGTCCGTTCATCGTCGGAGCCATCCAAGTGTTCTTATATTCTCTCGTAACTCCGTCTATCGTTATTTTGGCATTAACGGTTTTAAAATCGTAGAGAAGGCCCTTAAGCGCTATTTTCGTGTAATTGGGAGCTTTACCCGTTTTCTCTCGGTATTTATCTCCCACCTCGCAGCAATATCCGTCGATTCCGTAACCGATACCGTTTATGAATTTATAAGTCTTCCCTTTCACCTCAATTACCGGAAGCTCTCTTATGTAATCGTTTATCATAACGAGTCCGTCTGAGCCTACGCCGGTAACGTCGTTTATAAAATCGTTTCCCGTTCCCGCCGCATAGCAATAAATGGGAAAGTCGTATTCCTTATCCTCAATCGAATTTACAAAATGATTAAGCGTTCCGTCTCCGCCCACGATTACGAGCTTGTCGTCCGATTCAAGCATAGAGATATAACTCTGCTTATCCTCAATAGCTACGGTATTCGAAAGCAGTATCTTCTCCCCCGGGAAGAACTCTTTCATTTTTCCTTCAAGCTTCTCCTCGCCGTAATGCGCTCCCGCAAAGCTGTTAAAAAGCACGTGAACCATAATAATTCTCCAAGTCCTACATCAAATTGTTTTTTAAAAATTCTATTATATTCATTCCTGCTATCCTCTCGGCAACGTCGCTTGAATATTCCGAGAGAAGTCTGTTTATTACTTGATCATGTATACTTCGTTTGGTGTCAATATCAAACGGGTATTTTCCCATAGTTCCGTCTATATCGAATCCGAAGCCAACGCATCTGTCTCCAAGATGCTCAAGACCGTAATCTATATGTCTTATAACGTCATCGAGTCCCGCGTCCCTGCTTTCCGAGAGGAAAGGCGGATAAAGATTGATTCCGATAACGCCGCCGCGGCTCGCTATCATTTTTGCCATATCCAAGGTCAAATTCCTTTTAGATGGGCAAAGGCTTCTGAAATTTGAATGAGTAGCAATATGCGGCATTGGTGACAACTCAAAAAGCTCGTAGAATGACCTGTCCGAAAGATGCGACACGTCAAGAGTTATGCCAAGCTCGGAGCATCTAAGAGCCATTTTCCTGCCCTCGTCGGTAAGACCCGCGTCATTCTCGTCAAGCGCGCCCGTGGCAAGCTCGTTCGTGTCCCACGCCATGCCAAGAACCGAAAGCCCCGCTCCCGCAAGAGATGTAAGCTCGGGAGAGTCGGCAAAAAGACCGCCTCCGCCCTCTATCGAGAAAAGCGAAGCTATCCCGCCGCATTCAAGCGCCGCGAAAACGTCGCGCCCCTCAAGAATACGTTTTATTCCAAGCCTTTCGCATTCGTAAAGATATACGTCGAACGCGCGGATAAGCGCGCGGCGTCTTTGCTCGGGAGCTTTCCCCGAGGCAGAGGAAAAATGGGCAACAAACTGAAGATGGGAATGCTCCGCGGAAAAATTATATGAATTTACAAGCCCGCGCTCCCCCGAAACCTCGGATAGACTGTCGCTGTGCATATCAACTACGTACATAAAAATCACCAATTTATATTTAAAATATACTGTCTTTTGTAAATTATACAATAATTATGTCGATTTGTCAATCTTATTTGTTAAATTTTACCTATAATAAAATAAATACTTGACAAAACGCTATTTTCCATTTATAATATTTATATCGGCTATGATCGGAAGGAGTACTGCGCAAAGCTGCTTTCAGAGATAGGATGGTTGGTGAGAATCCTAAGAGCTAACGCAGGAAGCAGTCCGTGAGCCTCGGAAAAAACCGCAGACGCAGCTAATTTCCGACGGAACGCATCCGTTACAGTGCGAGGGTCTTGGTGGAGACTCGGTGAGGAGCGCTTTGTGAGGAGCGCTTGAATTACGGTGGTATCACGAATAATATATTCGTCCGTGGCATAGAAATATGCGCACGGATTTTTTGTTTTGATTTTAAATTAAAAATTAAACATATCAAACAATAGAAAGGAACAGAACAATGAACGTAAAAATCCTTAAATTACTCGAGAAAAACGCCAGAATGGAAACAAAAGACATAGCTACGGTTACAGGCCTTAGCGAAGATGAGGTAAAGAGAGAGATATCCGAGATGGAAAAGGCGGGAATAATCCGCGGCTACAAGGGAATAATCAACTGGGAAAAGCTTGAGACGGGTGCTGTCAGCGCGATAATAGAGCTTAAGGTTACCCCCAAAGCAGGCCTTGGCTTTGAGGAGGTTGCCGAAAGGATAGCGAAGTACCCCGCTGTTGAATCGGTTTCATTAATGTCAGGCGCGTGCGACCTTACCGTCGTCGTTACCGGAAAGACCTTCCAGGAGGTTTCCTTCTTCGTGGCGAAGGAGCTTGCTCTTATAGATTCGGTTACCTCTACCTCAACTCAGTTCATTATGAGAAGATACAAGGAGTTCGGAGTTGAGCTGACGAATGAAGAGGAAGACGGAAGGGGCGCAATATCCTTATGATAGATTATTCAAAGATTCTCTCCGACACCGTCGTTGAAATAAAGCCGTCGGGCATCAGAAAGTTTTTTGACATTGCGAACACAATGGAGGACGTTATCTCCCTTGGCGTTGGCGAGCCGGATTTCAGAACCCCGTGGCAGATTCGCAGCGCCGGAATACGCTCGCTTGAGCGCGGTCAGACTAGGTACACCTCGAACAGAGGCCTCGAAGCATTTCGCGACGAGCTTTCACGCTACGTAGAAAGAAAATACGGCGTAAAATACGAGCCAACCACCGAAATTCTCGTCACCGTCGGCGGAAGCGAAGCTATTGACGCTGCTATACGCGCGATAGTGAATCCCGGAGATGAGGTTATCATTCCGCAGCCAAGCTACGTATGCTATGATCCGATAACAAGACTCGTGGGAGGCGTTCCCGTAATAATCAATACCAAAGCCGAGAACGACTTCAAGATAACGCCTGAAGAGCTTCTTGAAAAAATCACAGAGCGCACGAAGGCGCTCGTGCTTCCCTACCCATGCAACCCCACGGGCGCGATAATGGAAAAAGCCGACCTTGAGGCAATAGCGGAAGTTTTAAAAGACAAAAATATTATAGTTATCTCAGACGAAATATACGCCGAGCTTACCTTTGGCGGCGTGACGCACACCTCGGTAGCCTCTATTCCCGGAATGGCGGAAAGGACCCTGCTCATAAATGGATTTTCAAAGACCTTTTCTATGACGGGATGGCGCCTCGGCTATATTTGCGGCCCTAAGGAAATCCTTAAACAGATAACGAAAATCCACCAGTTTGCGATAATGTGCGCTCCGACAACCTCTCAGCACGCGGCAATAGAAGCTCTTCGCTCCTGCGACGCTGACGTTGAAAGAATGAAAGAGGAATACGACTCAAGGCGCAAAATTATAGTTAAAGGATTTAACGACCTTGGCCTGACGTGCCGCGAGCCTAAAGGCGCGTTTTACGCCTTCCCATCTATCAAGTCGACGGGTATGACAAGTGATGAATTTTGCGAAAAGCTCCTCTACTCCAAAAAGGTTGCCATAGTGCCCGGAACGGCATTTGGTGACAGCGGTGAGGGATTTGTCAGAGCGTCCTACTGCTATTCAATAGAGCACATCAAAGAAGCGCTTTTCCGAATCGGAGAGTTTCTTAAAGAAATCGTCTAAAGTAATCAGAAAGACGGATAAGGAGCTTACCTCTACACCCTATCAGGTTGATATGGATATAAAGAAAACCTGCGCAGACGATATCTTCGCCGCGTAATTACAGAACATAAAAATTATGCTTATATAACGCAAATGAGGGCTGTCTTTAACGACAGCCCATTATTATTTTATAAAAACTGTTTTTTTATCTTTTCGAGTTTATTTGTGAGGAAGTGGAAAAGAAGCGGGAAAAGAATTGCGTTGCAGGCAATCTGCACCGCGTAGAACACCGCGCCCCGTGCGTAATAAACCGCGAATCTATACGCGAAATTATCAAAAAATCCCGAGAGAAGTCCTATATCCACAAGCGTTGTGAGAACTCCAAACCACGCGGTGAGAATTACCGCGACAAGAGTCAGAAGCCATCTGTTCTTTACCCTTATTTTCGCAAGGAGCATAAACGCGAGAGAAACAAGCGGCCAATATAGATAATACGACACGACCCAGGCGTTAAACCCGTAGATAAGCGGTTCTATGCTTACGAAAACTATCGCTGAGGCAAAGCCCAAGAAGCCAAATACGTATCCGTAAAGAGCGAGAAGCAGAGTTACGACCTCAATATTCGGAAGAAACGCAAGCGCAAGCTTTGCGCACTCGACGGTAGCAGCCATTATACCGACGAGCGCTATATTTCGCGCAGGACTTATTCTTAACGAATTTTGTCCTTTGTTTTTCATATATCAGAATTCCTCAAGACGGAAAAGAATCACCGTGCCGTTCTTTACATGCATCGAGCTGAGCCCGACACCCGTATACGTGAGAGTCATATCTCCGTATTTAACCGTCGGAACGGTCGGAGTCCACTCGGTAGGAACTGCGAAATCTTCCTTCTCTGTGGTGTAGATAGCAATATACTGATTCATAGGATTAGGGTTTAACGTGTCTATTGACGTAATATACGCGCCGTAACCGCCGCCCCACTGAACGTTATAATAAAGGGTACTGCCCTCAAGCGAAGCGATGTATTCAAGCAGCGAAATAGCTCCTTCGTCTCTCCGCTCAAGCTTTGATAAATCTACTTCATAAACCGAGTAATCACCCTCGGCTTTTTCAACTACGATTTTCGCGGTTCCCGTTGATGCCACGTTACCGCCTCCGCACGACACGAGCGCAAGAAGCGTCATAGCGACAACTAAGAGTATCGATAAAATTCTGTTTGCCTTTTTCATTTTAAGTTTGTCTCCTTTACCCAAGACTTTTTATTTATCCGGCAGGTTACCCGACTTATAAGCAGCTGCTCTTAAATACGGTAATGGCTGTTGCGGCAGATTCACACTGCTCTTCCCCTGCTCTCTGAAGCAAAGCTTCAACTCGGATATATCATATTATACAACTAATTCCCGCCTTTGTCAATTGCACTTTTAAACATGAAGTTGCACTTTTCAACACAATATCCCGAGCAAAAAAGGGCAGCTCACTTGATGAACTGTCCTCTCTTTTATTTTAAATTTCAACAGGTTTGAAAGGCTCTAAAATCTTTGCGTCGTCGAAGTCAAAGCTTTCGGGGTCGATGCTATCGAAAAGTCCCCAATGGATAGGAATAGCGCATTTTGCGTCGATTTCATAAGCGAAATCGGCTGCGTCCTTCGCGTTCATATTATTTCCCTTTCCGTTAATCGGAATAAACGCATAGTCAACTCCGTCCTCAACAAGCTCGAGCACCTCGTCTATAACGTCGTAGTTATAGAGCGTGTCACCGCTTACGTAATAGGTCTTTTCCCCGTCATCGAGAATAAAGCCCGCAGCCGTGCGGTCTGAATGCTCCGCGTGAACCGCGTAAAAGGTTATTCCACGCTCGCTCCACACCGAGTGTGGATTCAGCATAACGTAGTTATGGTCACCGCCGTACTTTACAAGCTTCATATAAGCGTTACCCGGAGCAATAAAGGTTATAGACTTTTTCGCCTTGGTAATCAGCGCCTCAACCGTTTCGGGATCAAGGTGGTCAAGATGATCGTGGGTTATAAGCACGACGTCTGGCTCACAGTCAAGATATGAAAGCTCCGCGGGAATTCTCCGCGTTTTCTTCGGGTCAAGCTTTCCTACCGAATCCGAAAAATAGGGGTCAACCATAATTTTGATATTTCCGTTTTCAAAAAGAAGCCCCGCCTGTGTTAACCATGTAATTTTCATAAATATTCCTCCGTCAGAATCATATAAGTATAATAATACCGAGAACACCGCACACAATTCCGATAAGCGCCCCCGACGCAACGTCTCTTATAAAATGCATACCGAGCAAAACGCGTGATACCGCAAGAGTGATTCCCATAGCCAGAGCCATAGCCATAAGCCACGGTGATATAAGACATGCCAAAACGGCAATTATAAACGCAGAAAAAACATGCCTTGACGGGAATGACTGCCCTGCCTTTCCCTTTGGCTTCACCTCGTAAAATCCGTAAAGCTCATACGGGCGCGGAGCGTTAATCAGCTTACGCACAACGCTTACGAATACAAACGGAATGCCTGCGGCAAAAATCGCCTTTATACACTGCTTCGGCGCATCGATATACAAAAACACGAGCGTCGATATGAAAATAGCAACGCATATCAATGCGGATACGTGTGAAATTATTTTTAGTGCCAAGCTCATTTTCCTTGATGAATAAACGCGTTTGAGCAGTTTCTCCATAAGCTGCGCCCTCCAATAAATCGGTATAATAAGTATAGCATATAATTTAAAATAAATCAAGACGTAAACGAAATACTTAAATATACTTTTTAGGCGTATTTCTTCTCGGGGAGCTTTACGATTCTCGCGACGGCAACCGTCATATCGTCGCGCGTTTTTGAGTTTGCTATTGCCGCTGATAAAATAGAGTCGGCAAAATCGCGTATATCCGGCTTTGCGGGTTTATTCAGAAGCTCTAGAAGCCAAGTAGAATCATCGGTTGACTGACTTACACCGTCGGAGAGCATAATAATATAATCTCCGCATTTAACTTCCACGCGGATGCGCTCCGCGTCGATATTCTTCATAAGTCCGAGAGGCGCCGTTTCCGAGCGGATGCGGAAAATAGAGCCTTCTCTTTTCACATAGGATGCCGCCGCGCCGCATTTATAGAACACGCCCTCACCGCTTATAAGGTCGAACTCAAAAAGGTCTATACTTGCCGAGCATTCCTCTCCCTTATTTCTTATTATCTGGTTTAACATATGGAAAGCCGTGCTTTTCGCGCAGGAGGAATTAAGAAGCTTTGAAATAAAATCCGATGCGAAAACAGAGGTTTTATGCGCCACGTCTCCGCTGCCCATACCGTCGGATATAAGAGAATAGAAGCGCCCGTCGTCCGTTTCAAAGGATATTGCCGTGTCACCCGATATTTTTTCGCTGACCGAGCATTTTCCCGCCGTTGCGAACTCGACTGCATACGTGGCAGTTGCAGACACCTCAAAGAGCGCTATGTCGCCTTTTCGGTAATACTCGGGTGTGCCAAGTCGCACTCCCGCGGCTTCTTCAAGCGCGCGCCTTACCTCAGGCGAGGTTATTATTTTTCCGTCCCTGTCATCCCCCGCGCCTATCAGATGCTTACATCTGTCACCGATAACTCTTATAATACCGTTATTCATTCCGGCAGAAATAAAGGCTTCGGTCAGCTTCTCGCTAAGCTGTGTGTCAATGCACCTTTCCTTTTCGTTTCCGCTGTGCACCTCGCGTATAAGCTTTCCGAGAAGCTCGTATTCCTCCGCAAGTGCTTCCATTTTCTTTTCCTTAAAGCGCTCGGCTTCAAAATGCCCCGCATAGCTCATTATGCTGTCAAAAAGTTCTGCGGCATTATGGCAATACTTTGGAGATATGCTGATATCATCCGCGAAAAGACGCTCTTTTTTATATAATTTATTCGCTATAATGTCAATATTTTCGGCACACGGTGCGGGATTTTCGCTGACACAGTTTTGATAAAAATGACATGAGCGGCAAAAATCAGAAGCGCACTTTATAACGATATCCTTATATTCCTCATACCCAACGTCTCCCTCGCCCCGTCCGAAATTCCTTAGCGGCTCGCTTATGCCTGAGAGAGCCTCTGCAAGTCCGTCAATATAGGAATTTGCCGAATTTCTGTAGGCTATTGCCGTCGTGGCAACCATCTCCTTGGCATCCTGATTTCCGTTTTCTACACTTCCCGCAGCAGCGGCAGGCTCGGACGTGAGCTTTCTTAAAATGGGAAATGACAAAAGCGCTCCCGTCACGTACTCGGGAAAGGTGGAAAGAAATCCGAGAGTTCCCCCAACGTACGCGCTCCATAAAGAAAGTAACACGCCCCCGCCTATAACGGCATACGGAATACCCGCGCCGAAGAAAATGCCCGCTCCAATCCCCACAAGCGCAAAGGAAACCGAAAAAACACTTGATATGCCGAGAGAGGAAACAAATCCCACAGCCATTGCTCTGATAGCTCCGAAGCGGCGAGCCACGATAAGAGTTATCATAGCCGAAAACATATACGACGGACTTATTCCAAGCACGTTATAATTCCTTAGCGACAGAGATACGAGAAATACAAAGAGAAGAAAAGTTCCCTGAAAGAGATAAATCCCGAATTTTTCCTTATCGTTTTTTGTTGCTTTGAATATATTTTTTCTGCTTGAAAGAAAATCGGAGAAGCTTATTCCGCTGTCAAGCACCCCCGAAAAGCAGAATGTAAACACCGCTGAGAGAAGCACCTGCAAAACTCCGTAAAGTATATACTTAAAGACAAAGCCGCCGAGAAGCACCTCGTATGCCGCTCCGACGAAAGCGCCTATTGTCACCGCGGATATTCTGAGAATAAGCGGCTCAGAAAAAAGCTCCTTTTCACCGCGCTTTTCACCGCCCGATATTATCACCCTCAAAAAAACTACTATTATTGATATAATTGCGTGTATAACGCCAATTTTTCCGAGCGAGAGAGCGCCCGCAACGCATCCTATAAGAGAAACCCATACTCCCCTTGGAAGCACTCCGACAAAGGCAACCCCAAGAGGATACGCTCCAAAAACTATATGGCATCTCGCAAAAAGAAAGGATATTATTAAAATAACCGCGTCATAGAGCAGAGCCGTAGCATCCCCCCTTCTTTTTTCAATCTCCCCCTTTATCATTAATTCAATGCTATCGAAAAATCCGACGCCTTCAGTTTTTTTGTTTTCCATATATTTTCCCTTTCTGATTGAATTAACTATATTCTATTACCGATATGGGCAAAAAATTTGTCGCAAGAGAAATGACGGAAATTGAAGATTTAAGGGATAAAAAAAGAGCCCGTCCGCTATTATGGCAGATAGGCTCATAAGTTTAAGTTTTTTATCGGTATTTGCGAAAAGTATTTTGCATATTCAGCGAAAATTTTCAATATAATTATAGCTTTTAATTACGCAGAGAGTGTATCGGCGCGGGAATTCTTCCGCCGCGGTTGATAAAATCGGCGCAGGATTCTTTTTTAAGCGGCATTATCGGAGCGTAGCCGAGAAGTCCTCCGAATTCCGCAACCTCACCGACGCCCTTACCAAAGACGGGTATAACTCTGACAGCCGTGGTTTTATTGTTAACCACGCCTATTGAAATCTCGTCGGCTATTATTCCCGAAATGGTAGTTGCCTCCGTGTCACCGGGTATCGCTATCATATCAAGACCGACCGAGCATACGGCAGTCATAGCCTCAAGCTTCTCAAGCGTAAGAGTTCCCGCCTTCGTCGCGTCTATCATTCCTCTGTCCTCTGATACGGGGATAAACGCGCCCGAGAGACCGCCTACGTGGCTTGAAGCCATAACGCCTCCCTTTTTAACCGCATCGTTAAGAAGCGCGAGCGCCGCCGTCGTGCCGTGCGTGCCCGTTCTCTCAAGACCCATATTCTCAAGTATCTCGGCAACAGAGTCGCCTGCTGCGGGAGTCGGCGCAAGGGAAAGGTCGACGATACCGTAAGGCGCACCGAGTCTTGATGACGCCTCAGCGGCTATAAGCTGACCCACTCTCGTTATTTTAAACGCTATCTTTTTAACAGTATCCGCAAGAAGAGAAAAATCGCACGCTCCAGCTTCCTTTATTGCCGCGGCAACAACTCCGGGGCCGCTGACGCCAACGTTAATTACGCTGTCAGGCTCTCCGATTCCGTGTACCGCACCCGCCATAAACGGATTATCCTCGGGAATATTTGCGAAAACTACGAGCTTTGCGCAGCCTATCGAATCGTTATCCCGCGTAAGATAGGCTGTTTTTTTAATTATCTCTCCCATTTCGCGAACGGCATCCATATTTATGCCCGCCTTCGTGGTCGCAACGTTTACAGAGGAGCATACGAGGCTCGTCTCGGTAAGCGCTTCGGGAATCGATTCGATAAGGCTTCTCGCTCCAGCGATTTCACCCTTCTGCACATGCGCGGAGTAACCTCCGATAAAGTTTACTCCAAGCTCCCTTGCCGCCTTTTCAAGAACCTTTGCGAGTCTTACGAATCCCGAGGGCGAAAGTCCCGAGCCAATATAAGAAATCGGAGTTACCGAAATTCTCTTGTTAACAATCGGTATTCCGTAGGTTCGCTCAAGATCACAGCATACGGAAACGAGGTTTTTAGCCGAGCGTGTTATCTTATCGTATATCTTCTCCTCAAGTCTTGCGGGGTCGTCTGATATACAGTCGAAAAGGGAAATTCCCATTGTGACCGTTCTTATATCGAGATTCTCCTCGCGAATCATTTTTATAGTTTCGAGTATATCCCTTGTATTCAGCATCTTATATTCTGTGCATGGTGTTGAAAATATCCTCGTGCATTACGCGGATATCAACTCCGTTTGCTCCTCCCGCCTTCGTCATAGAATCCGCAAAAACAGAAAAATCAACGGTCAGCCCTTCAAGAGAAACCATCATTATCATTGCGAAATATTCGTTTAAAACCGTTTGGCTTATATCTATAATATTAGCGCCGTATTTTGCGCACTCGGCACTTGCCATTGCGATAATGCCGACCTTATCCCTTCCAGTTACGGTAACAACTGCTTTCATAATAACCTCCAAAAGTTAGATATATTATATTTTATCATATATTTTTTTGTTTGTCCATATGATATTGAAATATTTATTTTATTGTGATAAAATATAGTAGATATTGAATTTAAGGGACGGTTCGGCATATGAAAAACGGAATTATCATAGTCAATAAGGAAGAGGGGCTTTCCTCATTTGCCGTTGTTAACCGAATAAAGCGGCTCATGGGAGCAGAAAAAGCGGGACACACGGGAACGCTTGACCCTATGGCTACGGGTGTTCTTCCAGTTTTGCTTGGCAGGGCCGTTAAGGCAAGCGAATATATGCTCACGTCGGATAAGCACTACGTGGCAAAGCTTATGCTCGGTATTACGACGGACACAGAGGATATTACGGGAGAAATTCTTTCGGAATGCGAAACAATCCCTGACGAAAAAGAGGTCCTTGAAGCTATAAATTCAATGCTCGGGGAATCCGAGCAGATACCCCCGATGTACTCAGCGCTTAAGGTGGACGGAAAAAAGCTTTACGAGCTTGCAAGGCGGGGCGTTGAAATAGAACGGAAGCCGAGAAAAATTACGGTCTATTCAATAAAAGCAAAAAAGCTTACCGAGCGTGAATACGAAATAGACGTAAAATGCTCAAAAGGAACTTATATACGCACCCTTTGCGCTGATATAGGCAAAAAACTCGGCACGGGGGGCGTTATGAAAACTCTGATGCGAGCGGAGGCGTCCGGCTTTCAAATCTCCGAAGCTTACACAATCGGTGAGCTTGAGAAGATGGGTGAGGACGAACGCAACTCGAAAATAATTCCGACAGAAAGAATATTTAAAGAATTAAGAAGCGTTACCCTTCCGCCCTTTTACGCAAGGCTTGCAAGGTGCGGAGTTGAAATATATACAAAAAAGATAGGCTTCAGCTCCGATGTCGGTGAGAGTGTCGCGCTATTTGACGAAAAAGGGTTTTTTGCGCTTGGAGAAGTCAGAGAATTTGAAGCGGGAAAAGCGATAAAGCCAATAAAGCAATTTGATGCCTGAAAACGAAGAAAAAGAAAGGGGTCCCCATGGCTAAAAGAATATTCACAGCTGAGCAAATGTCGGCTATTGAAACCGAAAATAAAACTCTCCTCGTCTCTGCCGCGGCAGGCTCGGGAAAAACGGCGACCCTCACCGAGCGCATAATTCACAGGCTGACAAGCATCGAAAATCCCGAGGACATCAGCGGCATGCTAATCGTTACCTTCACGAATGCCGCGGTTGAGGAGCTTCGTTCCCGTATAGGCGGAGCAATCAGAGAAAAGCTGCTTGAAGAGCCAGAAAATAAAAGACTGGAGCGTCAGCTTTATATGCTGCCTTCGGCAAGGATATCTACTATAGACTCCTTCTGCAACGATATTTTAAGAAGCAATGCCGAGCGCTTTGGAATATCTCCGGGATACCGCATAGCAGACCCGATAGAAGCAAAGATTCTTGCTAATTCGGTGTGGACGGCTCTGATAGACGCCGCCTACAACGGAGAGCTTACAGACGTCACGTCTCCCGAGGATTTTGAGGAGCTTGCAAGCTGTCTTACTGCGGTTAAAAACGACTCGGCTCTTGAAGAGATATTCGAGCTGCTTTATGACAGGACGAAAAGCATAGAGGAAGGCTCGGACATTTATTTCAGATTTGCCGAAAGACTCAAGGAAAGCGCGGATCTCCCCACCGAAGAAAACATATACGCAAGATATGCGATTAACTGCGCGAAATCTGCGGCGGCTCATTATATCGAACTTTACCGCAAGATTGAAAAAGAGCTTTCCGTCGGCTCTGTCGGCGAGGATAAATATCTAACCGTACTTTACGGTGACTTACAGGCATTAAATAATATTTTGTCCGCAAAAACCTACGCGGAAATGAAGCTTTCGCTCTCTCACACCTTTAATCCCCTGCCCCGCCTCACAGATAAAACCGACGCTCAGAAGAAATTCGCTGCGGCAAGAGACAGTCTGAAGAAAGCTCTCGGGGAAAAAATTCAAGACAGATATTTCGTTTATACCGAAGAGGAATGGGGCGGTCATCTTAGAAATCTTGCAAAGCTTATAGGAACTCTTGCAGGATTTATAGACAAATTTGACAAGGTGTATTTTGAAGAGAAGCGCCGGCGCGCGATTCTTGAATACTCTGATATCGAGAAACTGACTTATATGAGCCTTTACTCCGAGGACGGAAGTCTTACCGAGCTTGCGCACTCCTTAAAGGAGCAGTTCACCTCTGTTTATATTGACGAATACCAGGACGTAAACGCTCTTCAAAACAAGATTTTTGCCGCTATATCAAAAAACTCCAACAGATTTATGGTTGGAGACATCAAGCAATCTATATACGGATTCAGAAGCGCGAAACCCGAAATTTTCGCGGATATGAAAAACACCTTTCCCCCTCTTGACAAATCAGATTCGGATACCGCGTCTATATTTATGTCTAAAAATTTCAGATGCGACAGGGGAATTATTGATTTCGTCAACGACATTTTTGACATTATGTTCGGTATCGCGAGGGACAGCATCGGATACGTAAACGAGGACAGGCTGGAATACGCGAAAATTCACGCGGACGGAGAACCCGAATATACCGTTCCTGAAATTCATCTTTTCGCAAAGGACTCGGTCGAGGACGCCGAAGGAGAAAAAAAGGCATCCGACCTTCCGCCCGTGTGGGTTGCAAAAAAAATCAAGGAGCTTCTCGACACTGGCAGGCTTGATTCGGGAGAGCCGGTGACCCCATCTGATATAGCTATAATTTTAAGAAAAGACGGAGGAAGAAGCGCGAAATACGCCGAGGCGCTTAAGGCAGTCGGAATAAGCGCGGCACTCCCCGAAAACACGAACTTTTTCTTTAACGCTGAAATTCAGCTAGTACTCTGCCTACTTAACACGATTGACAACCCCTGCCGCGACATATATCTTGCAGGTCTTATGCTTTCCCCACTCTTTGATTTCACGGCAAGCGAGCTCTATCTGGCGCGAAAATGCTTTAAAGCTCCGTCGCTTTGGAATTCAATTAAGCTTTATTGCGAGGCAAACCCAAGCTTCACAAAGGGAAGATGCTTCATAAATGAAATTGAGCATTACAGAAGC
The DNA here is from genome assembly GCA_045542035.1 of Eubacteriales bacterium. Taxonomy (GTDB): domain Bacteria; phylum Bacillota; class Clostridia; order Oscillospirales; family CAG-272; genus UBA1740. The sequence continues at coordinate 18,215 of JAZQKG010000026.1, forward strand.
ATCTCCGAGGGAATGAAGGTTGACGCGCTTATTCTCCGCCTTTACAGCGAGACCGGCATTCTTGCGTTAGCCGCAAGGAACGGGTGCCGCGAAAACCTTATGCTCCTTTACGATTACGCGCGCAAATTTGAAGCGTCATCATTCGAGGGACTTTATAATTTTATCCATTACGTTAACACGGTTATAAGCTCAGGCGCTGAATTCACCTCAAAAAAAGAGGGTGAAGACAAGGATGCGGTGACTATAATCACAGTTCATAAATCAAAGGGTCTTGAATACCCTATCGTCTTTCTTGCCGACGCATCAACGTCCTTGGTTTCGGCAAACGACCGCAGAGCAAGGGTTGCGTACTCGGATGAGATGGGAATAGGATTCAGAACGAGAACCCCCGGCGGAATTGCGCTCGTTGAAAGCCCGGTATACAATTCGATAATCGATTACAATACCGAAAAGAGCCTTGAAGAAGAGCTTAGAGTATATTACGTCGCCCTAACGAGAGCACGCGAGCGCCTTTTCATTAACGGCGCTCCCGCATCGGATAAAGAGAGCTTCACAGAATCGGCAAGCCTTAGAAAAATGCATCTTTCGCCATACAGCCTCAAAGAAATGAAATCATTCACCGATATACTTTTCCTCTCAGACACGAAAGCCGAGGTTATATGGGAAGATGCGCCGACCAATTCGGAGCAAGAAGAAAATACGGAAAATGCGCCCGAAATTACAGAAACAGAAGACCCGTGCGAAGATATTTACGAGCTTCTCACCGAGCGCTTCTCATTTAAATACCCCAATTTGCACCTCACTGAATTGCCGGAAAAAATGTCTATATCCAAAATACACCCCGCGGTTCTTGACGGAACCGATGAGGATACGCGGCTCTCGATTGACCCATCAAAAACCAAAGTAATGGAAACAAGCGGTAGTCTTCCCGAGTTTATTTGCGGTTCCGGAAGCCGCGAAAACGCAAGACGAGGCATAGCGACGCACAATTTCCTGCAGTTCTTTGATATTGAAAGCCTTAAATCCGCAGGCGCAGCAGAGGAGCTTGTGCGCTTAATAAACGACGGATTTATCTCCAAGGAAAATTCCAAGAGAGTGCGCCTTGATGAGATTCGTCTTTTTGAAAAATCAAAGCTGTTTTCAGAAATGCAAAGCGCGGCGAAGCTTTACCGCGAGTTTCGGTTTAACGTTATGCTCCCCGCATCCCTTTTCACACAGAACGAGGAAAAGAAACAAGCCTTGAAGGATAGGAAAATACTTCTCCAAGGAGTTATAGACTGTATTATAATTGACACGTACGGAAATATCCATCTTATTGATTATAAAACGGATAGACTCACGAAAGCCGAGCTTTCTGATAAATCGCTCGCGCAAAGGACACTTGCCGAAAAGCATTCGCTCCAGCTTTACTACTACTCACTCGCTATTGAAAAAATATTTTCTAAACCTCCCGCATCCCGAAGAGTGTATTCCCTGCCCCTCGGCGACACGGTAGACGTATAATGTACTATAACACCCAAATTTAATTACATTTGGCTAATATTAATATTTAGAAACAAGAAAAGGGTGTGTCTCAAATTTTGCATTTGAGACACACCCTCTTTCGCATATTATACCTCGGTGTTAATATGAGCTGTTTCTTCATTGCTTTCTTTCGCATTGTTTATGGTATTCTGCGTAAGAATCGGAACTACAAAGCTAAGCCCAAAGAAGCAAAGTACAAAGTAAAATATACCAGAAGATTTTCTTCCCGAAATTTCTCCATCTTTAATACCGGTCATATACGCCCAATAGAATGAGTAAATTCCAAGTGTAATAATAGTATACACAACCGCTACAACACCGCTTGCAGTTTTTGTCTTTGCCAATTCATTTGTATCATTCGTAATGCATATAAACCAATAAATATAATAAATACCAAGTGTTATTATGCAAAAGAATATCGCCATAGGCACACTTCTTTTTTTCATAATTTGCCCCCCTTTCTAATAAAGTTTTTTGCTACATTTGCGATCATTTCGCAAAGTTTTGCCAATCGTATTAAATATAGTTAATAGTCCGTCTGCTGAATCATGCCACTGCCGCTCCGTGTGCTCAGATACAAAAATATCGTTTATTCTTTTTCTCAGACTGTTTCTTGAAATTCCCGTACCAAATATTTTTTTAGATATTTTAATACCGTATTCTCTTGACGAAATAATCATTTCTTTCACATAATCGTGTGAGAAATCAAAATGACGCTTTTTGAAATCGTTGTTTATTGAAACATCAATATCCAATATAGGTATATCGGTTTTGAATTCCTTTCTATAATTGTATCGTGGATGAAAGTGCATTACTATTATTAAATCAAGCTGTTCCCTTGCGGTAAGAAATTCGCTTTGCATTTTTATCACAGGATACAACGGGATGTTATCTACGGCACCGCCGTCAATAGCTAAACGATGCTCTATAATTTTAGGCATACCGCAAATAAAAGGAAAATTCACAGCACTCTCAAAATAATTTTTCCAAAACGGGTTATAATGACCGTATATCCAAAAATATTTCGTTGTTAACAGCGGAATGTATGTTATAGGAAAGCAGATTGGAATATGAGCTTTGTCGTTTAATGAAAAAAATGAGTTCATAGCACTGTGCAAAAGATTCTTTGAACAAACCTGCCAAAACAAATCGAAACAATTAGATATGTTTATAGATTCGTATATGTCTTGAAGCTCTGATAGCTTATTTGTTGCAAGCGCATATGCGGTAAATATACCCATAGATGCACCTGATATGACCTTTATGTTGGAATAAGGAATATATTCGAGAAGTGCTTGAGTAAAACCTATTTGATATGCACATTTGCTAATCCCACCTGAGTAAACTAACCCGATATTCAAAATTAAACAAGCTCTTCCTTTGCTTTATTTACTGCGTCCTTTATTTTATCTACGCCCTTATTAACCACTTCTCCTATGCTTTTCGCTTTGTCAAAAGCGGTTCCGAAAATAGCCCTTCCCTTAGCTTCTGATAATTTCATATCCGTTTTTGTTATTTCAGCTAAAAGCTCCAAAATATATTTGTCTAGCATCTGCTTTGCCCTGTTAAATGCGTCTATACCCTTTACTTTATAAAAACAGTAAACAGAATCTTTTATACCCATCATATAATAATCAATATTTTTTTGGTCACTCTCATTAATTAGGTATTCTCCGTTTTCTATACAAAGGCAATATGTGTCTACCATTTTCTTAATATGCTTTATTTGCTTTTTTGAATCGGAAAAGTTTTCTAAAAGTTCAGCAAACAAATTAAATTTTTTAAGAATGTTTTTTGTGCTTTCTAAGCTTACCATACTCATAATTGAGTCCTCCAAAGGTGTAATTTTGTTTCTACTTGACATGTTTCAACTAAAGTTATTATAATGCTACAATTAATAGCACTATCCTATTATACACCCATAGATTAAATTTGTCAACCCATAGATGATTATAAATTTCACCCATAAGATATATAATTATAACAATAGATTGTTTGTGAGGTAAAATATGGGAGACGAGAAATTGCTTAAAGAGATTGGCGCACGTATAAACGCTAGAAGAAAAGAATTGTCTATAACGCAAGAACGATTGGCTGAGTTGATGGACGTTTCTATTCAAATGATATCTAATCTCGAACTTGGCAAAAAGGCTATAAGACCCGAAAATCTCGTTAAATTATGCACATCACTTAATGTAAGCGCTGACTATATTTTGCGAGGGATTCGTGCTGATTGGGAAATTGGCGGATTCTTTGAAAAATATAAGAGATTACCAACAGAAAAACAAGAATTACTTGATAAAATAATAGACAGTTGGGATTGATATTTTACCTTGCTACTTAAAAGTTAAGTGGTATTTGCTTCAAAAATAAAAGAGGGCAGCTCAGTTTTTGAACTTGAGCTACCCTCTTGTCTTAATATCTATTTTCTTTTAACGTTTGCGAATGAAATTATATCGTCGAGCGCGTAATCGTAATAGACGATTTCCTCGAAATACTCCTCACCGTAGTAATCGAGCATTTCTTTCTTTATTTCAAGAAGGCGCTTTTGGCGTTCCTCTTCTGTTTTAATAGCGTCAAGCTCGGATTTATATATTTCATCAGCATAATAGCCGAGGTATTCTTCTACCACTCCGTTACAAAGCCTTTCAAATTCATCAGAGGGCGGAACGAGATTTTCTTCTCTTATAATATAGTAGAACATCATCTTCTCTACTATTACCTTCTCAGCCTTGGCGGTTATATGGTCAATCCAGCTTTCGCCTGCGGAAAGTCCGTAATAATCCTTAGCGAATTTATCAACCGAGTCGTATGCAGATGAATAATAAGCTTCGTAGGTTGCAACGGTCTCGTTGTAATACTCCTTATAAATCTCATTTACGTCGGTCTCGGGAAGCTTCTTAACCTTCACTTTCGTGTGGTAATATTCCCACATTGCCTCCTCGATAAGAGCGCTCTTCACCTCTTCGTTTTCTGCAAGCGCAAGGCTTCTCAGGTATTCCCTATGCTTCTCAACAAGAGTCTCTCCGCCATATGAGGAAAGTTCCTCGGCTGTCACCTTAAGGGTATCCGTGATAAATTTTTCGTTATATTCGGGTGTGTTATAAACGTTGATATATTTAATATAAACGTCAAACTTAACGTCAAGTCCGCGAAGAGATTTTTCCTTGTAATCCGAGGGAAAATGCGCGTCTATCGTCAGAATATTCCGTGACGCTCTTTGCGCGTGAGTGACCGTCATATCAAAATAAACCGCTGAGCCGCTTCCATAAGGGAAGGTTACCGACTCTGATATTTTTTTCCCGATTTCCTTTGGCGAGCCGGTCTTTCCGCCGGGATTCTTTACTCCCTCAAAATAATCCTTAAATCCCGTGCCGTAGAGTGCGTCAATTCCGTTTTCCGAAAGGTCGATTCGCTCAGAGACCTTCTGCACGGTTTTTCCGTCGGGGAGCATAGCAGAATAAGTCAGGTAGATTACGTCACCCGCCTGGACTGTTCCCGAGTTTTCAAGCTCAAGCCTTGCAAAGTCCTTGGGATTTACGCCTATAAGGGATTCTTCAAAGCCGGGTATAAAGGACAGCGAGCCTATTTCAAGAGTCGATATATTCCCGAAAATATTTGACGCTCCCGCAACCTCAGACTGTCTTCCGTTTTCATCTACCGTGTATCCTCTGTAATAGAGATGAACCTTATCTCCCACGGATATGGGAAGATTCGTTACGTTTCCGCCGTTATACTGAGGCTCTTTATCCCTGTTTTGATAAAGCAGAGCCATTATTTTGCGCTCAACGTCCTTATCGGTTACCTCGTCAAATGAAAGGGTAAGCTCGTAATTTTTATAATCGTCTTCCGAAATTTTAATATACTTTGAAAGGTCGTCTTTCATATAATCGAAGTCGCGCTGCATAATTATAACGGCAACGAGTCCGAAAACCGCTGCCAGAACAAGAACGGCTGCTACGGCTGATATTATAACTATATTTCTTTTTTTCATAAAACCCTACTCTCCAAAAGAATCGGCGTAATCTGTCGCCAGCTTATCGCACCGCTCGTTATAATCGTGTCCGTTATGACCCTTTACCCAAACGAAGTCGACCTCGTGCTGCTTTGTAAGTCCGAAAAGGCGCTCCCAAAGGTCGGGATTTTTAAGCTCTTCCTTTCCTCTTTTCCAGCCCGCTTTATGCCACGAGAACACCCAGCCCTCGTTGAAAGCGTCGACGAGATACTTTGAGTCGGAATAAAGCGTCACCCGACACGGCTCGCGAAGCGCCTCAAGGCCCGCTATTGCCGCCATAAGCTCCATTCTGTTATTCGTGGTCAGCGGCTCACCGCCCGAAATTTCCTTCTCGTATTTACCGTAAACGAGAATAGCTCCGTATCCGCCCCTGCCGGGATTTCCGCGGCACGCGCCGTCTGTATATAAAGAAACTTCCTTCATTTCATTTCCTTTATTTTTAGATTAAAAACGTTTTATAAAGAAATCCGACAGAGCTTACTGCCGGATTTCTTGATTATTTCAAAGTGTCAAATTATTCCGCTTTTGCCTCAGATGCGGGATCGCCGAATTCGTAAGCGCCAATCTTCTTGTATTCGAAGGTTACTACCTCGTATCCGTTTGCGTCAGCATCCGCGGTCTTCTCATCATACTCGAGGAAGTAGTTCATAAGCTTATCAAACTGGTATGCGTAAAGCACGCTGTTTTCACCGTATGAATACTCGTTGTATGAATAGTTGTTATCGGGGTTCTTCTTGTATTCCTTAAATTCCTTATCGGTTGCAACTACGCCGTAATCCTTTGCGGCAACGTAGATCTGAACAACAGGCTTAACGTACTCTGCTGCCTTTTCCTTGATAGCCGCGATAGCCTCGTCATATGTCTTAACAGACTTAATGTCGGATGTTACAGCTGCAACGAGGAACTTCTTGAATGAGCCCTTATACTGCTTGTAGTTAGAAATCTTTTTGCTTGAGTCGTAATCTTCCTTATAGAATTCATACTCGTAGTTTTCCATCATCTGCTCGTATGTCATCTTAACAGCTTCATCGGGAGTACCGCTTACTGCGATATTCTTTGTAAGGAAGAAGTAAATCTCAGCAGCGAGATTCATCTTTATCTCGTTGTTATAATTCTTCTGAAGATAATTGTAAGTAGTTATCTTATAACCCTTAACGAGCTTGTCAGAGGTTGCAACACCGTCAACGGTGATTCCGAGAAGAGTCGCAATCTTAGTGTCTTTATCGGCAACCTTGGTGTCACGGAGGGTCTTAGCATCGTCACGCGCCTTCGTTGCATTCGTGAGGTTTGTCTCAGCCTTTGTGAGAGAATCCTTCTGAGCGTCGGTTACGGCGTCGCCTGCCTTATCTACGGCATCCTTAGCCTTGTCACGCGCGGTGGTAGCCTCGGTAACGTCCTTTTCCTTATTTGCGAGAGCGTCCTCAGCCTCTTTAACTTCCTTCTGAAGCTTTGCAATTGTCTCAACAAGAGCCGCAAGAGTTACGTCCTTTTCACCGTCCTTGGTGATATAGGGCTTAACAAGCTCGTTGCGCTCTGCAATCTTTGCCTCGTCGTCCTTATTATCAGCGTCAAGACCTGCGTACTCTTCACCGAAGAGAAGCTGATAAATTATATCCGCGTCAATCTCTTCACCGAGAATAGTGTCGACAAGATTTGTTGCGTTAAACTCGGGAACACTTATAAAGTGTGTGGGGTAGATATGATAGGTAAGCTCCTTACCCTTGAGGTTTCTCGACTTACCGGTCGTATCGGTAACATTCTTATCCTCATCGGCAAAGGTAACGTCGTTGAAGCTTGTAACCTCCTCGCCCTTAGCTACCCAGTTAATCTTGATTCCGGAATATGAAACCTCACCCTTACCTTCTTCGGTAATAGTGGTTTTATCAAGAGCCTTGTTTACTTCCTTGCCGCAAAGATATGAAGCAAGAGAGGCTGCCGTAGCGCCCTCAGCGGGAGCTGCAGCGATAACGATTCTGTCATTGGTACGGGTTCCGGACTCTTCCTTTTCAACTCCGTCATCTCCGGTAACCTTATAGCTATAGGTATAGGTTACGTAAACCACAGCGCCCTCGGATGTCGTTCCGGTTGTATCGGATGAATATGCCTTATCGGTGAAATCAAACGAAGCAAGCGCGGTTGCAACAGCGTCAGCAACCTTCTCAAGATCCGTCGCGCCAAGCTGAACGCTTACAGCGTTTGACTGGTTCATATTCGAAGCGTAAAGCACAGCCTCGGTTCCGTCAAAATCAGCAGTTACGTAATAGCAGTAGTAAACGAGATCGCGCACACCGGGCACACCTGTCGTTTTCTTGTCTGCTTTATCCGCAGAGTTTGCAAGTGCCGCGTAGATGTTATCAAGCACCTTGCTTTCTCTCTTCGCGGGGTCGGCGGTGAAGTCACCGTCTTCAATAATAATCTTTTTAAGAGCTTCTTCAAACGCTGCCTTATTCTCAGCGGAGAATGTAGCGTATGCGGTAAGGTCGTCCTTCGCAAAGCTGTATCCGCAGCTGACAAGCGAAAGAGTAAGCATAGCGACTACAAGAATTAATCCTATAATTCTCTTTTTCATGTTTTTCTTTCCTCTATGTTAATTTATTTTTAAACATTTATTCGGGTTTCCCCGTCTGACTTTTATCTTCCACATTGTGGTAAAATATAGTGAGCAAACACAATTATAACATATCAAAACGAAAAATGCAAATACTTTTTTCAATTTTTCATATATTTTTATAATTATTTTTGATTTTTTTCTGTTTTTCACTCAATTTGCTCATTTTTCATCGGGATATCCTACGTCGGGAGTAATTTTTTCCGCGTTAAGAAGTCCGACGAAATTCGTTACTATCTTTTTGAACGCGAACGTGGAGATATAAAAATCTGATACGGGAGTAGTCGCGGCGTTTCCGTTTGCATCCGCCTGATAAATGCTTACGAGTACGCGTCTGTCATCCGCTCTGTAAAACTCATATACATACGTATACGCTGAGGATTTTATATCAAGGGTCATACGCATAACAAGATTCTCAGCCTTCATTGCATCGGCTCTTTCCGCCTCGGGCATAACGTCAACGTAGGTTGTGAGGTATATCATTCTTATGGCTTCTTTAAAATAAGCCGTTCCAAGCGAGTCGGGATAAACCTCTTTAAGCTCGGGGTCATTCGGGTAATAGCTTTCATAAAGCTCGGTAAGGCTGACGCCCTCACTGTATCCCTTATTTGCCATAAACTCGGTAAGCTTTGTCGGAGTTGCATCAGCGCTCGGCGTTACGAATGCGGTTATCTTATTAAAAGAAGACGTGTAGCCGTTTGCCGAGGTCTCGTAAGTTATCGTCTGATGTATAAGATCAAAGTCATAGCTTCCCTTAAGGTCGGACATGTAAAATTCCATTCCAACGTCTTCAATATCGTTGATATCCATTAGAATTATGTTTCTTCTCGCCCAGAAGGTTTCAAAATCATAATTAAGGAATATAAATTTATCTGCGGATATCTCAGTTACGATATTGTAAAGGTCTGAGGCAACGTATCTCTTATTCGTTACAGGGTCGACCTCGCTTATATAAAGCGTAAATCCAAGAGTATCATAGTAGGCGTAATCGTCAAGCTTATCCGAAAGCTCCTCACCGCTTCCGTCGTCGGGGGTATAAGCGTAAATACCTCTCGGAAGCTCGAAATAAACGGTATGAGCGTAAAGCCCGTATCTATCCATTACCGCCGGTGTAATACCTACTTCAACCACAGCATCACCGTAAAGTCCGTTCGCGCTTCCGGTCGTTGCGTCCTTTTCAATACCTCCAAGAACTTGCACAACGCTCTCGCAGGCCGCGGAATTAAGTCCGTAAAGCCTGTGCTCGTCTTCCATAAGATTCTCGTAAAGGGATTCCCCGTAATAAGGATCTCTGTCCGAGCTGTTCTGAAATCTGAACGCAGATATAAGCTTACTTGTAATAAAATAATCTATTCTTGAAATTTTATAAGAGGTGAAATCGAGGAAATACTCGTAATATGCGGTTGAATCGTCAAAGGATATATTAAGATTTCTCGAGACGCTCTTACCGATAAGAGCCGCCTTAATCTCCGCGTTAAGTCCTTCTGTCGCCGCCGACATATCCATCATAAAGGTTTCTTCGCTCTTTACTACACCGTCAATAACTAACTGATAACGGTATCCGACAATAGAATCAGCGGCAACCGTGTCAATTTTATTGCCTTTTCTGTCGCGTATTGAAATTATTTCGGTAATTACGTATTTACCGGTCGACTTAAACGCGTTATCCTTGGTATACTCAACTGTGAAGGATATATAATCGGATTCGGCAAGCTGTCCTATCGGCGCATTTCTTATCTTTTCTGCCGCATCGGATGGTATGCCCGCAGCCGAAATATCAATTACGGCATGCATGGGATGAGAAGCAACAGACTTTCCGTCAACCGTGCATGTATAGGTTACTTTAACGAGATTTCCACTGTTGCCGAGCGTCGCGCCTGCCGCCGTTACGTCCTGACCGTCTGTCACGAATGACTCGATAGCCGTTATAACGTAGTTATACAAAACGGAGGATTTTCCCTCAAACTCTATTAGATTTGAATTAAAAGTAAGCGTCGCTTCAATCTCGGGCGTGTGACTTCCTATCTGCTTTCCGAGCAATGAATTAACGAGCCGACGGTATATTTCGTTTTCCTTGTACTTTGAGAGGTCTATTTCAACAAGACCGTCTCCCTCTCTGTCATATCCGTCGCTCGAGGCATCCTCGGTTATACTCGGTTTAATTATATCGGTATAAACTATAACCTTTGATTCGTCAGGTACTGTCTCACCGACAGTATCATGCTTTTCATTAATCCACTGATAATAACCTGTCGTAAGATAAGGACCGTATCCGCTATCCTCGGCAAGTCCGTCGGATACGAGAGCCGCCTTCAAAAAGTTCGAATATGAAGAAAGCGCGTAATTATAATAGTTATTGATTGATGAGTATACGTAAGGTCTGTTATCTATTATGAAATAAAAGCCCGTGCCGAATATTCCGGCTTCGCCAATCTTCACGGTATGGTTTTTAAGGTTTCCCATGTCGTCGTAGTAGGTGAAATAAACCTTGCGCGCCTTATCGTCTGTAAGACCGTACACCTTTAGCTGTGAGTTCCTCTCGTCAGCGTTCTCTGAGAGAGGGATTCTCTCTTCAAAATACGGCATCTGAAGAGCTATGCAAAGATAATCAAGCAAAGTATACTGCGAATATCCGTCGCTTGTATCTATTTTGAAAAGGTCGGAATATTCAAAGCCTAAATCCTCTTCGCAGATTTCAGGATAATAAATAACCTGCTCTCCCTTTTCATCGGTATAATACATATTGAATTCGGAATTTTCTTCAAGTCTAATGAATCCGTATTCGCCTTTTTCGTCTTCTTTTTCATCTTTAATCGAAATATACTGTATTTGATTCTTATCGTTTACGACCGGGTATGCAAGAGCAAGTCCGTTCTGGCGCGCCTCGCCCTCGATTATCTCCGGCTGCTGTGTCACCTTCGTCTCCTCTTCCTTATCAGAGAGAATGGCGCTGACCGGTATACATACCGCGAGAAGCACGGCAAACACCGCGCATAATATGAGAGACAGCTTTTGTTTTTTTGTAAATTTCTTTTTTTCTATATGCTTCAAAATCCGCCCTCCTTATAAGTATTTTCGTTTAGCGCACACGACTATTCCGACAACCGCAATGGCAACAGGAATAGCAAAGGCTATTACAGTGTAGGTCGTAATCGCCGCGTTTGAAATGCCGTGATTTTCTTTTATTACAATACGTCCTTTATTAGGATCGTTGTCTATGTGTTTGTTTGAAAGTACAGTGACGTCATCGGCGCTCATTGCCGTAGTTATAAGACGCTTTCCGCCGCCCGACGCAGAGTTAAGCGAAAGACCTCCAAGATCCATCGAAGCGTACTCGTCAACGCGTGAAATATTATCTATGACGGCAGACAAAATGTCATAGTTTGCGTAAGATGCCTCCGAAAGAAGATTGCTTGACAAAAAGTCTGGGCTGTTCACACAGAAAAGATATGAATATTCACTTTCGTTCGCATACGGGTCAATCTGTGTTCTTACCGTAACGGCGGCAAGGTCGTACGTTCCGGGAAGACCGTCTACAATGGAAGTTATCTCACCCGTCGTAGCGTCCTTCATATATCTTTGAGCGGTAGGTGACGTTGTTAGAAAAGGAGCGTAATTCTTAGATGCGTAACTCGTTCCGGGTTCTCTTACCGCATTTGAATCCTTAAACGAGCAGTTAAGCGAGCCGGTATTTGAAAATATTGTAAGAGGCGCGCTCGTAAGGTCTGCAAATTCACCGTACAGGGCGTATCCGTAGCTGTCCGGATTTTTATCATATGAAGCGATAATATTTGTCGCCGTATTGTTTTCGTCTTCAAGAGAGGACTCTCTGTCAACGACTATAGAATCGCTGAACTCAAATCCCCATTCATACAAGAATCTCTCAAATACCGGCAGAGGCGTCTGATAATCCTTCGCTACCATAATAGCGCCCTGCTTCATAACGAGATATCTGTCAAGCTTTTCGGTGTCCGAAACGTAAGCGAACTCGTCAAGACGGGATTCATCATAGGTGAAATCCGTTTTGGGATTGTTTATTATCAGAAGCGCGCAATCCTCGGGAACGCGTTCAACCTCGGAAAGTCTGAGCGTTCTTATCTCAAGTCCCCTGTCAGCAAGAAGGTCGGCAAAGGCTGCCATTGATATACTCATCTCGCTCTCGGGATTTTGCGGGTCATAATAAGTCTCATTATGGTCGGTAACGAAATATGCTATGGGCTGGCTTATCGCGGTCACCGATTTTATAATAGAAGCGATGCGGTATTCACCGTTATAATGATATACGTCGCTCGTTCCGAGAACCCAGAATTTCTGAGAGCTCGTTATGCGGTATCTGTCACCGTAGGAAACTATAACGTCGCTTGATCTAATCTTAGAAAGAGACGTCGTTTTATACTTTGCCACAGCGGTGGGATTCATTTTTACGTTTACCGTTTCAACGTCTACAATACCGGGATATTTATTTTGGAGCTTTAAAGCCATAAAATACGTAAGTCTTGACTCGGTAGACGCAGTCAGATAGTCGGGATCTGTGCAAAATGTAATTTTAAGCTTTTGGTTTTCATTCTTTTCCTTAAGCTCACCGAACATTTCGTCGCACTCCTCAACCATTGCGTCGCTGAGCGTGTACAGTCCCTCGGGAGTCATATCAAGGAAAACAGTTTTTTGCTGTCCGAAATAAGTCAGAACGAGGTTGAGACCGAGAAGTATAACTATCGAGGCTAAAGTTATGACAGTAAACAGCTTTGTTCTTTTGCTTTTGCCTTTAAACAAATTACCTTTCATTTTTTCATTACCTGTTCTTTCTTCTCACGATTATTACCGCTCCGACGGCGGCAACCGCCACGGGAACGAACATTATAAGAGCCGTATAAAGCTTTGCCGTTCCCATAGTTAAATTTTCAAGCGTCTCCGTATCGTAGAGAACCGCCTTGCATCCGTAAGGCATATCACCGGCGCCAAAGAAATCCTGGAACAGCGAGTAAAGAAAATCCTTATTTGAATATCCGCTTGTGATAAGCGAATCTGAGGCGGTTATAAAAACGCTTGGAACAACGAATATTTTTGAATTTCCGATTTCGGAATATGCTGCAACAGTATAAGAGCCGTCACGGGATACCGTTGCTCCGCCCGCCTCAAGAACCGATGCCGACGATGCGGTAAGAATGGGCTTCGCGTTTCCAGAGAGCTCAAGCGCTGACGCTTCCCTGACGATAACTCTTCCGTCCGAATATCCCGAAACCCTATCAGATATGCTTTTTGCCGTCTGATTGCCGGCAAATTCGGTTACGAGAGTAAAACCGTCCGTCGTAATAGCGTTTCTTGCGTCTTTAATCATATTGCGGATTTTCGTTCCCGATTCGGTTTCGGTAACCGAGAACTTTATTCCTTGCTCTGCAAGAAATCCCTCGAGCACAGGCAGGGTTTTTACATACGGGTCAAGCGCGACGTAAAGATTGCCGCCCCCGTCTACGTATGTTTTAAGTCTGTCTATTTCCGTGCGAAGTCCGCTTCCCTCTCTCGAGGCCTCGAAATCACTCGTCGGATTCGAGATTATAACGATGTCGGCATCGCTCGGAACTTCTTTCTTACGCAAATCTATAATTTCAACGTAGTATCCCGCGCAGGCGAGAAGGTTTGAAAAGGCAATCTCTGCCGTTTCTCCATGATACTGAGTGAAGTAAGCTGTTTTGTGCTCGTCTGCAAGCACCCAGGAAATCATTGCGGCAATAACCTCTTCACCGTTATAAGATGTAACGACTTTCTCCGCGTTAAGCGTGTAGAAGGGAGCAAAGCCCGCGGCGCTGTATGTATCGCTCATAACGCGATAGTTATTTCCGCACTCAAAAATTACCGAGCTTCTATATATCGGAGTGTCATTACCCTGCATATCGGTTTTATATTTTGACAGGTCGACAAGCTCGTTATTCTTATTTCTTCTGGTAATCAGGTTTATAAAGTCAAGCTCTATAAACTCGGGATATCTTTCTTCATAATATTTTGCGGTCTGATATACGTAGTTACCGGTAGAGTGGCCCTCTAAGTCCTCTTCTGTAAGACAAAAGGATATTTTAACCTTTTTCTTTTCCTCAATTGCCGAAGCAAAAAGAGAATCTGTCGAACCGGAAAGAGTCAGATCCGCCTCTTCGGTACTGTAAAAATACAATCCGAAAAATTCAACAATTATATACAGTATGACGTTCAGTGTGACAACTATAGCGAGGAAGAATGCCGTAAGCGCCGTTGATGAAAATCTGTCACTCTGAAGAGCGTCACCGATTTTTTTCTTAAATTTACTCATTTTTAACTCCGTTAGGACAAATTACATTTTAACCGTAACGACGGCGGTCGTAAATACGTATCGTCAGATAAATAAATATCGCGGAAATACTTAAATAATAAACGAGAGACGCAACGTCAAAGTATCCGTTCGTAAAGCCCTGAAATCTTGAAAATACCGAGATAAAGTCAAGAACGTATCTGAGCCAATAGGATGACGGAAGAAGAGACGAGAGAACGCCTATCAAAAGGAATCCCATTATAATCGCGATAGTTCCGACTGCCGCGGCAAGCTGGTTTTCCGTCAGTGACGAAACGAAAAGTCCTATTGAAATAAACACCATTCCGACAAGAAGAATAGCCACGAGGTTTCCGAGAAGAATCCAAAACTTCAGAACGGCATAATAATTGAGTATTAAAAAGTAAAGCGAATTAAATACCATACATCCCGCAAACATACAGTAAGCGGCAAGGAATTTACCGAATACCATACCGATTATCGATACCGGCGCTGTGAGAAGGAGCTGCTCGGTTTTAATTTTTCTCTCCTCGCTGAAGGATTTCATAGTAAGAAGCGGAAGAATTATCGCGGAAGCGAGAAACATATATGTGAAATACGGAGTAACGTCAGCCGTCATGGAAAACAGCGTCGTGTAGCAGAAGACCGCGCCTCCGAGCGCAAGATAAAGCACAAGGAACACGTATCCTATAACACTCGTAAAGTACGAGCGCATTTCTTTTTTAAATACAGCAAGCATATCCTTCCTCCTTAATGCGCTCTTCTGCGCTTGTTTTCAGAGCCGACAGCATCTCCGTTGGAGCGGTCAACGAGTCTTATGAATATCGATTCAAGGTCTGTGCCGACAGGCATCATTCCTATAATAGCCCAATTTTTCTGAGCGCAAAGCGAGAAAATCGGCTTGCGGGCGTCAACTCCCTTTTCGCTTTCAATAAGATAAGCGAAGGAATCCGCGTCGCGCTCACCCGTCGATGTTACCGACTTAACTCCGCGTACCTTGGTAAGAGCCGCCTCAACCTCTTTCTGAGGTCCGCATATCTTAACGCGGTAATGGAAGCCGTCCTCTATGGTTTTCGTAAGCTCCTCTGTGCGCTCGTTGGCGATTATTTTGCCTTTATTTATTATAATAACTCTTTCGCAAACCGCCTGCACCTCGGCAAGAATGTGAGTTGAAAGAATTACCGTATGCTTTTTTGCGAGAGTGCGTATAAGATTTCTGACCTCGAGTATCTGCTTTGGGTCAAGTCCTACCGTCGGCTCGTCAAAAATAACGACCTTAGGGTCTCCTATAAGCGCCTGAGCGATACCTACTCGCTGTCTGTAGCCCTTCGATAGATTCTTTATAAGTCTGTGCTTTACGTCTATAAGCCTTACTGACGCGAGCACCTCTGCAAGATGCTTATCCTTATCAAGTTGACAGCCCTTAAGACTGTATACGAAATCTAAATACTCCATAACCGTCATATCGGGATATATCGGCGGCTGCTCGGGCAAAAATCCTATCAGCTTTTTTGCTCCTATGGGATCTTCAAGAATGTTTATCCCGTTTATGTACGCTGAACCCGAGGTTGTCGAAAGATAACCCGTAAGTATATTCATCGCAGTGCTTTTTCCTGCGCCGTTAGGACCGAGAAGACCTACAATCTCCCCTTCTCCTATCTCAAAACTGACATCATTCAGCGCGTAATTTGAACCGTATCTTTTTACAAGATGTTCTGCTCTTATCATGTCTTTTTATCGGTTAACCGATGCCCTTTCGAATATTTTTGCGCGATTCTATAAAAACCGCTGTCTTAAACATTTATATATTTTAACATATAAATATAAATAAATCATTAACAAACTCCACAAATTTGCAACATATTTTAAACCTCGCGATTAATAAGACTTGACAAATTTAATTTTCAGATGTAGAATATTGTAAGTAATCTATTTGATTTGATAAAAAGGACATAAGGAATATGAACGGAGATAAGAAAACCGTTTTCTCGGGCGTTCAGCCGTCGGGAAATCTTACGATAGGAAATTACCTCGGAGCTATCAAAAATTTTTCACGCTTTTCCGAGGAGTACAAAACCTTTTACTGCGTTGTTGACCTACACGCAATAACGGTGCGTCAGGTGCCCGCGGAGCTTCGCAAAAGAACCTATGAAACCCTCGCCTTATATATGGCGTGCGGTCTTGACGAAAAGAAAAACACCCTCTTCGTCCAATCTCACGTTCCGGCGCACGCAGAGCTTGGCTGGATTCTTGACTGCTACACGATGTTTGGCGAGCTTTCACGAATGACACAGTTTAAGGATAAGAGCGCGAAAAACGCGCAGAACATAAACGCCGGTCTTTTTACCTATCCCGCTCTTATGGCTGCGGATATACTTCTCTACCAGACCGACCTCGTTCCCGTAGGAATCGACCAGAAGCAGCACCTCGAGCTTGCGCGTGACGTCGCTATGCGCTTTAATCAGATATACAGCGACACATTCACAGTGCCCGAAGGATATATTTCGACAGACACGATGAAAATAATGTCGCTTGCCGAGCCGACTCAGAAAATGTCAAAGTCCGACCCTAACCAGAACGCCGTCGTATACATTCTCGATTCAAAAGACGATATTATGCGCAAATTCAAGAAGGCGGTCACCGACTCTGACGCAGAGGTAAGATTTGCCGAAGATAAGCCGGGCGTTTCAAACCTTATGACAATTTATCGCGCGTTTACCGGAAAAACCTTTGAGGAAATAGAAAAAGAATTTCTTGGCAAAGGATACGGAGATTTTAAAATCGCCGTAGGTGAAGCCTGCGCTGACGGTCTTGCGCCTGTAAGAGATGAGTTCAGCCGTCTTATTGCGGACAAGGCGCATCTTGAGGAGGTTATGAAGGCGGGAGCCGATGATGCGGCATATTACGCAAGAAAAACCATGTCGAAAGTCAGAAGAAAAATCGGTTTTGTAAACTAATGACTACAAAATAGCAAATATTAAAAAACAAGCATTTAAGCGAAAAACTTACACGGATATCGCCTTAATGCTTGTTTTTATCTTTATTACAGCTTTTTTTAAAAAAGGTATTGACAAAATATTTTATATCTGTTATAATAATTAGCGTCCTGCAGAATGTGGGGCATAACGCTGCTATGGCTCAGCTGGTAGAGCACATCCTTGGTAAGGATGAGGTCCCCGGTCCGAATCCGGGTAGCAGCTCCAGACAACCCCGAGGCTAATATAGGCTTCGGGGCTTTGGTTTTTTTAGCACTCTTTTTCGATAGGGTAGGAGCAATCCTCTTTTTTAAAAATCGCTTTCATCTTGCACATCATATCATTTACGGTCTTCTTTACGCATTTCGTAACCGTAACGGCGCCAACCGCTGCAAGCGCGCCGACCGCAAGGATTGCGACAACGCTGTGCTTTTTTTGCTCTGTTTTTCTGAAAAACATTAAAATACACTCCGTTTCTTGTTTTTTATATCTTTTCCTACAATAAAAAATTTATTTATTTCGGTTGACAAAAAATCCATATTGGTGTAAAATAAATTACGCTAAAATAAAATTAAAGGAGAGTTTATGATAATTTGTAAAAATTGCGGTTATGAGGGTCCTTATCAGACTCCGACATGCCCCGAATGCAACGAGCGCTTTACGCTTGATGAAGCCGATATAAAAGACCAGCTCTCCATACTTGAGGACGCGCTTAAAAACAAGCAGTATGAAGAGGTTGTCGAATGCTATCACATACTTGCTGACGCAGACTACACTCCCGCAGAAAAGGAATACGCGAAAATTCTTGAAAAGGGTCAGCTCACTCCAAGAAATCTGGACGGAGCGATGAAATATTTTTACAAAGCCGCAAAGAAAAACGACCCTTATGCCTCATATAAATACTCAAGGCTTGCTACGAGGGAAAACGATGAAACAGGAAGATTCTGGCTTATATATTCAGCCATTCTCGGATGCCCCGAGGCATACCCTGTAGTTGCGGAAGAGTTTTCCGATTGCGGTTACGAAGAGGACGCGCATTATTTCTATTGGCTTGCCGCTGCGTGCGATGACGTTGAATCCATAGTTACAATGGCAAAAAGGTATTACGACGGAGTCGGAACAGAGCCGTCCGAGGAATATGCAAAATGGTATATGGACAAGCTTAAAATTCCGCCGATTTACGCTATTAGGCTTGCGTATAAATTAAGACATGCCGAAGCAAAAGAACCGCCAAAGGTTACGCTCAAAAATTATAACGGGCTTTTAAACAGACTGGCTATGCAAGCAAGCGAATCCGGATTTGATACGGCGGCATTCAGACTACGCGAGATTCTTTCCGAGCGCGGAGACGCTGATTCTGCGGCGCACGTTGGTAACTTTCTGATTGAAGGAAAGGGATGTGAGCAGGATGTTCCGCGCGGATTGCATTTTCTTGAATATGCCGCGTCTCTTGACAATTTACGGGCGTATATTCTTCTCGGAAATTTATATAAAGAAGGGAAACGGGTCCCAAAAAATCCAAGCCTCGCTATTAAATACTATCAGAAGGCAGGGGAGCTCGGCTCACACGAGGCATACCTAATTCTCGGTGATATTCTTTACACGGGTGAGTTCGGGGAGAGAGATATCGCAGGCGCTGTCGAGCTATATGACTACGCGGTTTCAATGGGGTCGGCAGAAGCGCAAAGCAAATCCGATACTATAAAAAAAGAGCGAGAGATGTTTTTCGCAAGGGCAAAAAGCGAAGAATCTTCGAATCCCGCGGAAGCCTTCAGACTTTATTCAATAAGCTGCGCGATGGGACACCCTGAAGGAACGTTTAAAACCGCATATTGCTTTGAACTTGGCAAAGGAACCAAGAAAAATCGACACGGGGCGTACTCATTTTACAAAAAAGCAGTCGACCTCGGATACATACCCGCATACTTCAACCTCGGAATGTGTTATGCCAAAGGGCATGGAACGAAGCTTGATTTCAATAAGGCGAGAGAATGGCTGATTAAAGCAGAAAGGTGCGGTGACGAACGGTCGCAAAAGGCTATTGTTTCGCTTATGGAAAGAAAAATGAAAAAAATCTCAAGGCAGCTATACTCCTCTGCTATGAGACTTATATTTCAAAAAAAATTTATGCCCGCGAAGGCGCATCTTGAAATTGCCGCGGACCTTATGTATCCAAAAGCAATTTACACGCTTGGCTGCCTTTACGAGTTCGGTATAGTTGTCGGGTGCAATAAAGAAAAGGGCTTTGCGCTTTACGAACAGGCGTATTCCCTCTTCTTCCGCGACCCGAGAGCAAGGTATAAGCTAAAGGTTCTCAAAATGCTTAAATCGGTAAAATAATCTTATTGAGCAGCTTCCGAGCTGCTCAATTTTTGTCTGCTCTACTGAACAAATTTTCAATTTTTGTAAAAGTTTTCAGTACCACTGAACAATTTTCTGTTTTTGGACTTTTACAATACAAATTGCTTCGAATTATTTTGTGGGCTCTTTTGGGGGCGTAATTTCTTTTACCCTCACTTTTATCTTAGGCAAGGTATGCTGATTTTATTTTTAATTTTAAAGCAAACGGATGCCCGCGTTTTTGCATCCTTCAACAGTGTCCTTATCCCATATGCTTGACTGAACCTCGCCGATATGGGCGCATCCCATCATAAGCATACAAAGTCTTGACTGACCGATTCCTCCGCCGATAGTTAACGGAAGCTCTCCCGCAAGAAGCATTTTATGGAACGGAAGACTGCGTCTTTCATCGCATCCTCGCTCTGTGAGCTGCCTGTCAAGCGACTTTTCGTCGACACGGATACCCATTGAGGATATTTCAAAGGCTCTGTCAAGCACCTTGTTGTAAAACAGGATGTCTCCGTTAAGCTCCCAATCGTCATAGTCGGGCGCTCTTCCGTCGTGCGGCTCTCCGCTCTTGAGCTTTCCGCCAATCTGCATAATAAATACTGTTCCGTATTTTTTTGTTATAGCGTTCTCACGCTCCTTAGGAGTGAGCGTCGGATACATATCCTCAAGCTCGGATGAGGTTATGCAGAACACCTCTCTTTCAAGGTCAACAGAAAACTCGGGAAAATCGACCTTGAGAAGCTCGCTCGTGTCACAGATAACGTTCACAATTTTGCGAACGGTTTCTTTGAGATAATCAAGCGTTCTGTCCTCACGGGTTATAACCTTTTCCCAGTCCCACTGGTCAACGTATATCGAATGTATATTGTCAAGCTCCTCGTCGCGTCTTATCGCGTTCATATCGGTGTAAAGACCGTTTCCTACGTAAAAATGATATTCCTTAAGCGCAAGTCTCTTCCATTTTGCAAGGGAGTGAACAACCTGAGCCGACTCTCCTACCGCAGGAATATCAAACGACACGGGGCGCTCATAGCCGTTAAGGTTATCGTTAAGTCCCGAGGACTCAGCGACGAAAAGAGGCGCGCTGACACGTTTGAGATTAAGAGTTTGGGCAAGCCTTTGCTGAAAGGTTTCTTTTATAAAGGCGATCGCCTTCTGCGTTCTGTAAACATCGGGAACCGAGCGGTATCCCTCGGGTATATAAAGACTCATTGTCTTATCATCCTTTAATTTAATACGGGAGGCAGATACGCCTCCCTTATTTTGATTATTTTACGGGGGAAGTTCCTCTTAGCATTACGTCGTGATATCCGCCCTCAACGATACTCGTTGCGGAAACGAGAGTTATCTTCGCCTTTTCCTGAAGCTCCTCTATAGTAATCGCGCCGCAGTTGCACATGGTGGATTTCACCTTATAAAGAGACTTCTCAACGTTATCGTGAAGCGAGCCTGCATATGTTACGTAAGAGTCAACGCCCTCCTCGAAAGAAAGCTTTGCCTTTCCTCCAAGGTCGTATCTCTGCCAGTTTCTCGCTCTGTTAGAGCCCTCGCCCCAATACTCCTTAACGTACTGACCGTTAACCATAGTTTTAGGTGTGGGTGACTCGTCAAATCTTGCGAAATATCTTCCAAGCATCATAAAGTCAGCGCCCATAGCAAGAGCAAGCGTCATATGATAATCGTGAACTATACCGCCGTCTGAGCAGATAGGAATGTATACCCCTGTCTCCCTAAAATACTCGTCACGCGCAGCGGCAACCTCAATAACAGCGCTTGCCTGACCGCGTCCTATTCCCTTCGTCTCACGTGTGATACAGATAGAACCGCCGCCGATTCCTATTTTTATAAAGTCAGCGCCTGCTTCGGCAAGGAAGCGGAATCCCTCTCTGTCAACGATATTTCCCGCGCCGACCTTAACCTTATTGCCATACTTTTTACGTATAAAATCAATTGTATTCTTCTGCCAAACGGTATATCCCTCAGAGGAGTCGATGCAAAGAACGTCCGCGCCTGCTTCAACGAGAGCGGGAACTCTCTTTTCATAGTCACGCGTATTTATTCCAGCGCCGACAACATAGCTTTTATTTGCGTCAAGAAGCTCCTGAGGATTCTCCTTATGCTGTGAATAGTCCTTACGGAATACGAAGTATTTAAGATGTCCCTTTTTGTCTACTATCGGAAGTGAATTGAGCTTATTATCCCAGATAATATCGTTCGCTTCCTTAAGAGTCGTGCCCTCGGGAGCTACAACGAGATTTTTGAGAGGAGTCATAAAATCTTTAACCTTCTCATCTGTGCTCATACGGGAAACGCGGTAATCTCTTCCGGTAACTATTCCGAGAAGCTTTCCGTTTGCCGTTCCGTCATCGGTCACCGCCATTGTGGAGTGGCCTTTTTCTTCCGCAAGCTCGAGAACGTCGGCGAGTGTATTCTCGGGGGTAAGGTTAGAATCGCTTACAACGAATCCCGCCTTATAGCCTTTAACTCTGGCAACCATAGCCGCCTCGTCTTCTATAGTCTGGTTTCCGTATATAAAGGAAACTCCGCCTTCCTTTGCAAGAGCAATTGCCATCGTGTCATTTGAAACCGACTGCATTATTGCGGATACCATGGGAATATTCATCATAAGAGGGCATTCTTCCTCGCCCTTTCTGTATTTTACAAGAGGCGTTCTCAAAGAAACGTTTGCGGGTACACAACGCTCGTCGGTATAACCCGGAACAAGAAGATATTCACTGAAGGTATGTGAGGGTTCACTGAAATAAGTAGCCATTTTTATAATCCTCGTTTTTCTAAACTTTATATTAAAATATATTTTATCATATTCTACGTGACAATGTCAAGCGTAATATCAATCTATTTTGACTAAAAAACACTGTTTTTTTAATTATTTACTCTTTGGTGTAATCAAAATCGGGTTCATAGTTCTCAAGAACCTTTATATATTTGATAACGGGCTTGTCCTTATCATTTTCAACCGCGCCGTTTCCGTAATAAGCCCAATACTGATGATATGGGGTTCCGTAATACTCTGCCATGGCAGTTTTAGGAAAGACCTCTTCGGTTATTTCATCAACAACGCTCATTCCCATAATAACGTATCCGAATGCGGCGTAATTTCCGTCAAGGCTGTCCCGTGCGTCCGCGTTACAAATGAAGAACTGACTCGATGCGGAATCCGGAGCATTCGAGCGAGCCATCGAAATAACGCCCCTATAATGCTTTATATCGTTTTCGTATCCGTTGGATGAAAACTCTCCGATTATTGTGTCTTTAGAACCGCCAGTCCCGTCGCCGTCTGGGTCTCCGCCCTGAATCATAAAATCCTTAATGATTCTATGAAAGGTCAGCCCGTCATAAAAGCCTTCCTTTACAAGCTTTAAAAAGTTTGCTACCGTGATAGGAGCTGTGGTTGCATCAAGCAGGATTATCAGCTTACCGTAATCCTCGACGCACATCTCAACGTAGCTTATATCTCTGCCTTCCGTGCTTCTTGAAGCAGCATAATCAGCCCATCCCGTACCAAGTTTTTCACCGCATGAAGCAAGAGTAACGGATGAAATTGCCACGATAAGAAGCACAGCAACTATTCTTCTAAGTTTCATTTTTATTCCTTTCGAAAATTATTAAATATGTCTTGTAATAAACATTTCAACAGAGCCGTAGCCCGAAATTCCGCCTGACTTTGAAGCCGCGTCAGCGCGGCAGAGCTCGGAGAGCGACTCGGAAAGCCTTTTCGTTCCGAATTTTTTCGCGGCGCCTATATAAAGCTTCGCCTTAAAGGGATGGAATTTCAAGATAGACTCGATGTCAGAAGAGCCTTTTCCTTCATCTAAAAGCAACGCGACCGAGGTAAGCTCCGAATACGTTCGCTCAAGCATCGCTATAACAGCCTGCGGCTCTACCCTTCGCTGCTTAAGGTCGGTAAGAGCGACGAAAGCCTTCTCGACGTTTTTTTCGAGCACGGCATTTGAAAGGGCAAACGCATCGCACTCAACCGTTGAAGAAGAAACGGCATCTACGTCACTCGGTGTCACCGCCGCTCTGCCATTTGCCTTTGCGTAACAGCAAAGCTTTATCACTTCGTTATTTAATATCTCCATAGAGCGCCCCGAGCGGAAAAGCAAAGCGTTAAGAGTATTTACGTCAACTCCCACGCCCTCCGCGTCAAAATGCTTTTTCAGCCACGTGAGAAGCTGCGCGTCAGTGGATTTTGAAAAATTAAGAATTTCAAATCCCTTATTTAACCTTATGGCAAGGCGCGACGGCTTTTTCTGCGTTCCCGCGTCAAATCCGTCAGACGTAGTCATTATCGCAAAAACAGCGCACGGATACTCTTCTTTAAGCTCAAAAAGCGATTCGAGAGCCGAACGCTCCCCCTCCTTCAAGCCGTCAAGATTTGCGAACCTCCATTCTATAAGCTTGTAGTCACTCATCATCGGCGGGGATTTTATAGCCTCGGCTACAGCGGAAAAATCAATATCCGCTCCGTCATACGCCGTGTGGTTAAAAAGAGAGAACGCCTCGTCTGTGACTATCGCCCGCCGAAGCTCGTTCATATAATATTTTTTGAGGTAATCCTCTTCACCCGAGACTATATACCAGCCTGAGAGATTGCCTGATTTTAACCGCCCTTTAAATTCGTTTAAATCCATTTGCACCTCAAACCGTTTCAATTTTCATTCTCACAGACTTCTCCGCTCCGCCTATTTTCATAGTATATAAAATATCGATGCGCCCACCGTCCCGTGTCATATTATTCCGTATTTTTTTTGTAAATATCTCGGTATCAAATGAATACGGCGGCACTTGATAGAGCGACTTATGGCTCTCCCCTTCCAAAAACATCATATCGCTTACAACAGCGCCTCTGCGCTTCACGCTTACCTTGTTTTCGGTTATTATTATATCTGAGGCGACTCTGCCCCCCTCGGTATCCTCGGTATACATTATAACTATTTCCTCATTGGAAATTTTCAAAAATCCGTCCGGCATAATTTCGGTTCGCTCTGTCTCGCCTTCCGCAAGTCCCGACGGAGATAAGTTCTCAATAACCGAACTTATTTTAAATTTCTTTTCTTTAATTATTGCCATAACTTCCTATGCAAATAGGGCGACCGCTCGCAAAATGCCACGGCCGTCCCAAAATATTTATTTTTGTCTTTTGCGCATATTATACTCACTGTGAGGATTGACAAGCTCGCGCCAATTAAGGCTTCCGTTGTCAAGCGCTATAACAAGAGCCTCCGCAGTTGCGATATTGGTCGCGAGAGGAATGTTATGCACGTCGCAAAGGCGAAGCAGGTTTGCCTCACCGTCATAAACCATATCAGCGGGGTCGGTGCTTCTGAAATAAAACACTAAATCTATTTCGTTATAAGAAACTCTTGACGCTATCTGTTCTGTTCCTCCTGAGGAACCTGCAAGGAATGTTTCTATTTCAAGACCCGTCGCATCAGAAATGTACTTACCTGTTATATGTGTTGCGCAGAGGTGGTGACGCGCGAGTATCCCGCAATACGCAATGCAGAACTGCGCCATAAGCTCTTTTTTGTTGTCGTCAGCTATTATAGCGATGTACATTAAACACACTCCCTTTTATGATTTAAAAATATCCGTTATTATATTTTATCATAAAATATTAATTTTGTCAATTGATTTTGAGTCTTCAGAACGCAATTTTTTTGTCAAGATAAATTTAAACCCAAATTTTTTTAAAAAAATCAAATTTATCATTGAAAAATATCGAAAAGTATTATATAATATCTATATGTAAATTTTTTCCCTCTGGAAAGGACGTTAAATAGATGAAAAAATTCAGAAAAATCGGCGTACTTACCTCGGGCGGAGACGCTCCCGGAATGAACGCCGCAGTCAGAGCGGTTACGAGAACCGCAATTGCTCACGGAGTTGAGGTTATGGGAATACGCCGCGGATACTCGGGTCTTATTGACGGAGACATTGCCGCCCTCGGCGTAAGAGACGTATCGAACATAATTAACAAGGGCGGAACAGCTCTCTTTTCGGACAGATGCCCCGAAATGCTCACCTACGAAGGCAAGCAAAAAGCAATCGCTACATGTAAAAATCTTGAAATCGACGGAATAGTTGCTATTGGCGGCGACGGAACGTTCAGAGGCGCGGCAGCGCTCACCGCGCTCGGAATTCCCTGCATCAGCATTCCCGGAACAATTGACAACGACATTACCTCGACCGATAACTCAATCGGATACGACACGGCAATGAACACCGTTATCGACCTTATTGACAAGCTTCGTGACACCTGCGAATCCCACGCAAGATGCAACGTCGTTGAGGTTATGGGCAGAGGCGCGGGTGATATAGCTATCAACACCGGTATCGCATCGGGAGCGACCTCGGTGGTTATCCCCGAAATCCCCTACAGCGACGATGCAATTTGCAAAAAAATAGCGAAAGCAAAAAAAATCGGAAAGCGCAACTTTATAATTATCGTTTCCGAGGGAGTCGGCTCAGATTACGCTCCCGCTCTCGCAAAGAAAATTCAAACAGAAACGGGTGTTGAAACAAAGTTCGCCCGCCTTGCTCACGTTGTAAGAGGCGGAAGCCCCACACTCCGCGACAGAGCTCTTGCATCCGCAATGGGTGTATTCGCTGTTGAACAGCTTCTTCTCGGAAAATCAAACCTCGTTATCTGTGAGCGCCACGGTGAAATCGTCGCTACCGATATCAACTATGCCCTTACCGCAGATAAACTTTATAAGGGTATAACGGTTAAGAACGAGGACCTCGCGGTATTTACCAAAGAAGAGCTTAACGGAATGAAGGCTCTCGGTGACGAGCGCCGCGCTGATATGCAGCGCCTTTACGAAATAGCTGAAAAAATAAATCTTTAATAAAATTCTCTCCGGCTTGCAGTATAACCTGCCCGCCGGAGATTTTTTATTTTGCATAAGACTCAGCCGTCATTCTTACCCCAAGAGAAAAACCGTTTACAAACGCTTCCTCGCGCAAGAGACACCGAAGCTCCATATGAACGTTTTCAAGCTCTTCTAAAAGCTCGTTTTCTCGCTCGTTAATTGCTCCTTTTAAATCCTCTCTGTGCTCGTCAAGTATCTGATATAATCTTCTTTCTTCCGCTCCTTGTATAAAGTTATCACTCCAAGGAGCTATTTTTCCATTCCATAAATCAAATAATGTGTCTTTCATACGTATTTCCTTTTAACTGTTTTTTGAAAACTACAAGTGTCTGTGTAGTCCTAAATAAATTATAACACATAAAAATGATTTTGACAATTGCCATTATAATGGCTATATTTTGGAATAGAATAAACTCAAAGTATAGAATAACTCCGACAGGGACCTTGATTCGTCCTTGCCGGAGTTATTTTTTAAAGAGTTGCCGCCATAACGGCTTTTATCGTGTGCATACGGTTTTCAGCTTCCTCGAATACGACCGACTGCTTACTTTCAAACACCTCGTCGGTAACCTCCATAGAAGAAATACCGAACTTTTCGCCAACCTCTTTTCCTATAACGGTATTAAGGTCGTGGAATGACGGCAGGCAATGCATAAATATTGCGCCATCGCCCGCGTTATCCATTATAGCTTTCGTTACGGCATAAGGCGAGAGGTCCTTTATTCTCTCTGCCCAAACCTCTGTCGGCTCACCCATAGAAACCCAGACGTCAGTACAGATTACGTCGGCATTTTTCGTTGCATTCATGGGGTCCGTGTCAAATTTAAGCGTCGCGCCGCTATCCTTTGCAACCTTCTCGCACTCTGCAATTAGGGCTTTGTCCGGAAAATATTTTTCGGGAGCGCAGGCAGTAAAATTCATTCCCATCTTTGCGCATCCGACCATAAGCGAATTGCCCATATTATAGCGAGCATCGCCCATATAAACAAAATTGATGCCCTTAAGCTTACCGAACTTTTCCTTTATAGTGAGAAGGTCGGCAAGAATCTGCGTGGGATGAAATTCATTCGTAAGTCCATTCCATACGGGAACGGATGAATACTCTGCAAGCTCCTCTACGATAGACTGCCCAAATCCGCGGTATTCAATTCCCTCGTACATTCCCGCAAGAACACGAGCGGTATCCGCGATAGATTCCTTTTTGCCCATCTGAGAGCCCGTCGGTCCGAGATAGGTTACACCCATTCCGAGATCCTTTGCGGCAACCTCAAACGCGCAGCGTGTACGCGTGCTGTCCTTTTCAAAAAGAAGAACTACGTTCTTTCCTTCGTGCAATCTATGCGGTATTCCCGCCTTTTTCTTCGCCTTAAGCTCGGCGGCAAAGTCTACGAGATATTCTATTTCCTCGGATGTAAAATCAAGAAGCTTTAAAAAATCCTTTCCCTTTAAGCTTTCCATCTTAAGCTATCTCCTTCGCTACTTTTTTTATTATTTTCACTGCCTTTTCCAAAAGCGGCATAGGAATATTAAGCGCAGGAAGAAGTCTTACCTTATTCTTTGCCTTAATAGGAAGAATGCCTTCCTCCATACACTTTTGAATAATCTTCGACGCATCGCCAACGGTTTCTATTCCTATCATAAGTCCGAGACCGCTGACGCTTTTTATTCCTTCAGCGCCTTCAAGCTCGCTGAATATATACGCCGACTTTTCTTTTACCTCTTTTAGAAGCTTTTCATCTATTCTATTGATAACCGAAATTGCCGCCGCGCAGGAAACGGGATTTCCGCCAAAGGTTGAGCCGTGAAGCCCCGCGCTCAGAACGTCTGCCGTTTTATCAAAGAAAAGAGTCGCTCCGATAGGTAATCCGCCCGCAAGACCCTTCGCAGTCGTTAGAATGTCCGGCTTTATTCCAAAATGCTCGTAAGCGTAAAGATATCCGCTTCTGCCGTTACCCGTTTGAACCTCGTCAAATATAACGAGAAGTCCGTTTTCCTTTGCGAACTCGCATACGCCTTGCACGAACTTTTCATCAAGCGTCATTACTCCGCCCTCGCCTTGAACAGGCTCCATCATTACGGCGGCGCATTTATTATCTCTTGCAAGTCTTATTACTTCATCAAGGTTATTTGCCTCCGCGTATAAAAATCCTTCGGTCATCGGAGTGAAATGCTCGTGAAAAACATCCTGTCCCGTTGCGGCAAGAGTCGTCACCGTTCTGCCGTGGAAGCTGTTTTTCAAGGTAATTATATTGTAATAATCCTTGCCTTTATTCATCTCTGCCCAAAGACGCGCGCATTTTATTGCGCACTCGTTCGCCTCAGCGCCCGAGTTTGAGAAAAAAACCTTTTTGGCTCCGGTGCGGCTACATAATACTTCCGCAAGACGCGCTGACGGCTCTGTATAATAAAGGTTAGAGGCGTGTTGAATTTTAGATGCCTGCTCGGTTACGGCGGCTATCCATTCATCGTCAGCAATTCCAAAGGTGTTAACCGCTATTCCGCTTGAAAGGTCAATATATTCTTTTCCGTTTTCGTCATACACAAGCGAGCCCTTGCCGTGAGTAAAAGCAAGGTCAAACCTCGCGTACGTCGAGGCTACGTACTCTTTATCGGTATTTTTAAAATTCTGATTCATCCTTCATATCCCGAACTATCATAGTTCCGGCTCCTTCATCGGTAAGTGTCTCAATAAGAAGCGCGTGAGGAACGCGTCCGTCAAGTATGGTTACCTTCTTAACTCCTCTGTGAATAGCGTCAATACAGCACTGCACCTTCGGAATCATTCCTCCGCTGACGATTCCCGTGCTGAACAGCTCCTCCGCGCCCTTGATATCAATACACTGAATAATAGAGCTGTGGTCATCCTTATCCCGAAGAATACCTTCTATATCAGTCATCGTTATAAGACGCTCCGCCTCCATCGCGCCGGCAATATACGCCGCGGCAGTATCGGCATTGATATTATAGACGTTTCCCTTATCGTCACAGCCTATTGTAGAAACGACGGGAATATATCCCTTTTCAAGAAGGTCGTTTATCATCGTTACGTTTACGCCCGTAATTTTTCCGACGTAGCCGAGTTTTTCATCCTTCATCTCAGCCTTTATCATATGGCCGTCAAGACCGGATATACCGACGGCTCTGCCGCCCTTGATTTCAAGCATATTTACAAGGCTCTTGTTGATTTTGCCCGCCAACACCATCTGAACGACGTCAACGGTTTCCTTATCCGTTACGCGAAGACCGTCGACAAATACAGACTCCTTGCCAATTTTATTAAGAGTGTCTGTAATTTCCGGTCCGCCTCCGTGCACAAGAACAACCTTAACTCCCGTAAGGTGAAGAAGGATAATATCCTCCATTACCTGCTCTTTCAGAGTTTCGTTTATCATAGCGTTTCCGCCATACTTAACGACAATTATTTTATTGTAATATTTCTGTATGTAAGGAAGCGCCTGAGTAAGTATCTCCGCGCGCTCCGCGTTTGTTATTTTAATCTGATTATTTCCCATTAGGTTCTGTAATCTCCGTTAATTTTCACATAATCGTAGGTAAGGTCGCAGCCCCAGGCTTTTGCGTTTGCATCGCCGTCACCAAGCCTTACGGCAATTATAATTTCCTTTTCAAGAAGAATTTCCTTGGCAACCTCCTCAGAGAAATCAACTCCGCTTCCGTTTTTACAAACCTCTATTTCACCCTTCGCGGATTTAAATGAGACGCAGGTTTTTGAGATATCAACCTCAGCGCCGCTATAGCCTATCGCGCAAAGAACTCTTCCCCAGTTTGCGTCAGAACCGAACATCGCCGCCTTGACAAGCGAGGAGCATATAACGCTCTTAGCTATAATCTTAGCGTTCTTTTCATCGAGAGCTCCCGAAACCTCGCACTCGAGAAGCTTTGTCGCACCCTCTCCGTCTGCCGCTATCATACGGCAAAGCTGCATATTTACCGTGTTAAGAGCCTTCATAAATGCATCAAAGTCATCACCCGTGCAGCATATTTCATCATTTCCTGCCATGCCGTTCGCAAGGACCGTAACCATATCGTTCGTCGAAGTATCACCGTCAACGCTTATCATATTGAACGTAGACTGAATATCCGTCGAAAGCGCGAGTCTCAGCATTTCGGCGCTTATCGCGCAGTCGGTCGTTATAAACACAAGCATCGTCGCCATATTGGGATGAATCATTCCCGAGCCCTTGGCAATACCGCCAATCTTACATTCCTTGCCGCCCACCGTGAAGGAGAGCGCTATCTCCTTTTTAACAACGTCCGTCGTCATAATACCCTCTGCGGCATCATCGCTTCCGCTTTCGGATAGCGCTGAGATGAGCGCGGGAATTCCCGCCTTTATAGGCGCGATATCAAGCGGCTGACCTATAACTCCGGTGGATGCGACGACAACGTCGCTTTTAGATATTCCAAGCTCATTTGCGAGAAGCTCGCAGGTAAGCTCGGCTATTTCAACACCGTTCGCGTTGCAGGTGTTGGCATTTCCGCTGTTGCATATGACCGCCTGAGCTATTCCGTCAGCTATATTATTTTTCGTAACCGTAAGAGGCGCGCCCTTCACTTTATTCGTCGTGTATACAGCCGCCGCCTTTGCGGGCACTGCTGAATATATGAGCGATATATCCTTTTTTGTTCTGTTTTTGCGTACTCCGCAATGAACACCGCTCGCGGTAAATCCCTTTGCGGCGCAAACTCCGCCTTCTATAATCTTCATATTTAAAATTCCTTACAAAACCAATGTCTTTGTCTTATCTTCTCCGAGAACAATGTTGAGGCATTCGACAGCCGCGCCCGACGCGCCTTTTCCAAGATTGTCATATCTTGCGACAAGTATCATTCTGTCGGCATTTCCGTGAACCGAAATTTCCATAGTGTCGCGTCCCTCGTACGCATTTGCAGATAGAAATCCCGCTTCATCGGCATCCTCTTTATAAAATACCAGGGGTCCCGTGTAAGCTTTTTTATATGCTGCTTTTACGTCCTCGATAGTTTTTCCGTCAGCCAGCCACTTTGCGAAAATAGGCACTGTCACTTCCATTCCGGAATAGAAGTCCGACACGATTGGAGAGAAAACAGGAGCGTTTTCCATTCCGGTTATCGCGACCATTTCAGGCAGATGCTTATGCGTCTGCTTGATTCCGTACTGGCGCGGAGCGTTAAGGAGCGTGTCAATTTCTTCCGCCTCGTACTGCGCTATCATGCTCTTTCCTCCGCCCGAGTATCCGGTCAGAGAATGGCAGGTAAGAAGCGTGTCCTTAGCTATTATTCCCGCCTTAACAAGCGGATATATAAGAGCGATAAAGCCTCCCGCATGGCAGCCGGGAACGGCAATTCTTTTACTGTTTTTTATCTTTTCATCGAATTCCGCGCCAAGCTCGGGGAAACCGTAAGCCCACGCGGGATTCGTTCTGTGCGCCGTTGAGGTATCGATAACGACAACGTCGGGATTTTCAATCATTGATACCGCTTCCCTTGCGGCGTCGTCAGGCAGACAAAGGAAGGCTATGTCAACCGAATTCAAAACCTCACGTCTTGCATCGGGATCTTTTCTTTTCTCCTCCGGCAATGATATAATCTCAATATCATCTCTCTCTGAGAGTCTTTCCTCTATTCTTAAACCTGTAGTGCCGGCTTTTCCGTCTATAAATATCTTTTTCATAAATTACCCTAAAAAGTTCTCTACGTATTTTATCTGAGCGTTCACACTCTCGTATCCGGTAGAACCTTCGGAAATACGCTTTCTGACGCAGGTTTCAAGTGAAATTTCCTCATAAAGATCACCGTCAAACATATCAGTATGTTTTTTATAATCGGATATGGGCATCTCATCAAGAGTTATATTTTTGTTTATGCACTCGGCAACTATTGAGCCAACAATTTTATACGCGCTTCTGAAGGGCATACCCTTCTTCGTCAGATAATCCGCAAGGTCGGTTGCGTTTATGAAGCCTTTTTTCGCAGCGTTATACATATTTTCCTTGAGAGGCTTCATCGTTTCTATCATAGGAACAAAAACCTCGAGGCATTTGCCGACCGTCTCAACCGCGTCGAATATCGCCTCTTTATCCTCTTGCATATCCTTGTTATAGGCAAGCGGAAGTCCTTTTAACACTGTGAGCGTTGCCATAAGGTCGCCGTATACTCTTCCCGTCTTGCCGCGGACAAGCTCTGCCATATCGGGATTCTTTTTCTGCGGCATAATTGATGAGCCGGTAGTATACGCATCGTCAAGCTCAACGAATTTAAATTCCCAGCTTGACCAAAGGATTATCTCCTCGGAAAATCTTGAAAGATGCATCATGATAAGCGAAAATGCCGCTTCAAGCTCAACGCAATAATCTCTGTCCGAAACTCCGTCAATAGAATTTTCGCATATTCCGTTAAATCCGAGATTCTTCGCAACCATGCGTCTGTCGGTAGGATAGGTCGTTCCCGCGAGAGCGCAGGAGCCAAGCGGAGAATAATTCATTCTTGCTACCGCATCGTCAAGCCTCGTTACGTCACGCATGAACATCATAACGTACGCAAGGAGATGCTGAGCGAAGGTTATCGGCTGCGCTCTTTGAAGGTGAGTATATCCCGGCATTATTGCGTCGGTATTTTCCTTAGCCTTTTCCTTCAGTACAGAAATAAGCTCTATTAGCTGCTCTCTTATTTTTGCAACCTCATCACGCATATAAAGTCTGAGGTCGAGGGCAACCTGGTCGTTTCTGCTTCTTGCTGTATGAAGCTTCTTTCCCGAATCGCCTATACGGCGGGTAAGCTCGGCTTCAACAAACATATGAATATCTTCAGCGCTCTCGTCAAACGGAAGCTTACCGCTCTCGATATCCGAAAGCACTGAGGAAAGTCCCTCTCTTATCTCCTCATACTCCGCGCGGGTTATTATTCCCTTTGCCGAGAGCATAAGAGCGTGCTCCATCGAGCCCTTTATGTCCTGACGGTACATTTTTTTGTCAAAATGAATAGAAGAATTAAAATCGTCCGCGACGGCGCTTACCGCGCCGTCCGTACGTCCTGCCCACATCTTTTCCATAGTATATCTTTCTTAGTTAATTACTTTTTATTGTTTTTAGCGTTTACCTGCGCCTGAACCTTGATAGGAAGTCCGAAAAGGTTGATAAATCCTGCGGAATCTGCCTGATTGTATACGTTATCCTCACCGAAGGTAGCAAGCTCCTCCGAATAGAGCGCAAAGTCACTCTTAACGCCCGCTTTTATAATATTACCCTTGTAAAGCTTGAGTCTTACCTTACCCGTAACGTTCTCCTGAGTCTTATCAACGAAAGCGGAAAGCGCCTCGCGAAGAGGAGTAAACCATTGTCCGTTATAAACAAGGTCGGCAAATGTAATTGCGAGCTCGCTCTTCTTGTGAGCTGTCATCTTATCGAGAGTAAGAGTTTCAAGATAGTTGTGAGCGAAATAAAGAATTGCTCCGCCGGGAGTTTCATAAACGCCTCGGCACTTCATACCTACAAGACGGTTTTCGATAATATCAAGAAGTCCGATGCCGTTTTCACCGCCAAGCTTATTAAGAGCAAGAATAATTTCCTTAGCGCTCATTTTCTCGTCGTTAAGAGCTACGGGAATACCCTTTTCAAAATCAAGAGTAATATAGGTAGGCTTATCGGGCGCTGTCATCGGAGATACGCCCATCTCAAGAAATCCGGGCTTATCGTAAAGCGGCTCGTTCCATGCGTCCTCAAGGTCAAGTCCCTCGTGAGAAAGGTGCCAGAGGTTCTTATCCTTCGAGTAGTTTGTTTCACGGTTAATTTTAAGGGGAATGTTATGCGCCTCAGCGTAGTCAATCTCCTCCTCGCGAGACTTTATATCCCACTCACGCCAAGGAGCGATGATATGCATGTCGGGAGCAAACGCCTTAATGGTAAGCTCAAAACGAACCTGGTCGTTTCCTTTTCCGGTACAGCCGTGGCAGATTGCGTCAGCGCCCTCAGCCTTAGCTATTTCAACTATTCTCTTTGCGATAACGGGACGCGCGAACGACGTTCCGAGCATATACTCCTCGTAAAGAGCGCCCGCCTTAACGGTAGGAATAATATAATCGTCTACAAACTCGTCGGTCAAATCTTCAACATAAAGCTTGGACGCGCCCGTCTTAAGCGCCTTTTCCTCAAGCCCTTCAAGCTCGTCTGCCTGACCGACGTTTCCCGATACAGCGATAACCTCGCAGTTGTTATAATTTTCCTTGAGCCACGGAATAATTATTGAGGTGTCAAGTCCTCCCGAATAAGCTAATACTACTTTTTTGATGTCTTTCTTTTCCATTTTTAAAATCCTCCAAAACTTTAGGCAAACTGCCATTTTAATTTTATACGCTGATATTGTACCACTAATTGAATAAATATGCAATAGTTTTTTGAAAAATTATTAATTTTCAGCAAAGTGCACGAGTATTATATATAAGCTAAATACTCTTTTGTGAATATTTTGTGCAAATTTATGCATATTTTCTGCATATATGCGCATAAATAGTCATTCGTTGATTTAAATGTAAAGCGAAAGATGCGATACCTATATTGACGAAGCCTTAAACCCGGCGAATCGCACTTACACCCGACGAAAACGGACTTGTACACATTCCCTGATAAATATCAAATTAAAAGGCATAGAAATTTCAAGCAGCTATACTAACTTAGCTAATCGTAAATTCTATGCCTTTTTTATTTATATACTTCTTATAAATTTCAGAAACGCTTTTCTGCCTTCCGCAGAGCACTTATATACTCCCGCATCCGAAAGCACTCTTACAAAGGTTTTTCCGATTTCATCTTTTAAAATATCCTCGGTGTTTTCTTCGGTAAAGCTATAATCACCTTTAAATTTTTCAAACCACGCTTTATGCTTCGCGGTGCTCTCAAGCTCAGAAAAATCGCGTCCCTCAAGAATAGCATTTTTCATATCGAAAATCTCGCTTTTGAGCCTTGACGGAAGAACGGCAAGACCCATAACCTCGATAAGACCGATATTCTCTTTTTTAATATTATGATGCTCCGAGTGAGGATGATATACACCGAGCGGATGCTCATCAGTCGTTATATTGTTACGGAGAACAAGGTCAAGCTCATAATTTCCGCCTCTGCGCCTTGCTATCGGCGTTATCGTGTTATGCGGAACACCGTCGGTTTCTGCAAGGATAAAGGAATCCTCATCTGTATACGAACGCCAAGCATTTAAAATTTTATCAGCAAGAGCTATAAGCTTATCCTTATCTGCCGAGCAAAGTCTAATTACAGACATCGGCCAACGAAGGATTCCCGCTTTTACGTCCAAAAATCCTTCAAACTCAACATCCGTGTCAATTTCCGCGCGCTCCATAGCAAACGTATACCGTCCGCCTTGCATATGGTCGTGAGAGAGGATAGAACCGCCTACTATAGAAAGGTCAGCATTTGAACCGATAAAATAATGAGGAAAGCAATCAACAAAGCCAATAAGCTTCTTAAACGTTGATTTATCGATTTTCATCGGAGTATGCTCTGCCGAAAGAGCTATGCAATGCTCGTTATAATAAACGTACGGAGAATATTGAAGGTACCATAATTCACCTGCCATATCGAAGGGTATTTGCCTCAAATTCTGGCGCGCGGGCTTTGAAATATTGCCCGCGTACCCCTCGTTTTCGTGACATAATAGGCATTTCGGATAACCCGATTGCGGAAGCAGTTTTGCAGCAGCAATGTCTTTCGGTTCCTTTTCAGGCTTTGATAAATTTACCGTTATATCAATTGCCCCATACTCTGATTGGAATTTCCATTTCACATCCTTTTGTATTCTGTCGGTTCTTATATAGTTCGAATCGCATTCAAGCGCGTAAAAATAATCGGTCGCGGCTTTAGGATCATTTCTATAAAGCGAATAGAACCTTTCCGTAACGTTTGACGGACGGTCAACAAATACTCCCATCACAGCTGTATCGTAAAGATCGCGGTAAACGACACTGTTTTCCTCGAGAAGTCCTCTTTCATACGCAAAATCACAAATGTCTGATAGTATAAAATTAAGAGATCTGAGCTCTGAAACTTCGGCTACGTCAAAATCCGAAAGCTTCAAAAGCTCAAGAAGTCTGCCTATGGCATACGCTCTGTCTGATTCAGCAATCAGTTTACGATTAACCGCATATTCAACGAGCTCAGATAAAACGCAATTTATATCCATAAAAAATTCTCCGATTCCGCCCTCTGCGAATAAATTTATTAAACGTATTCCTTAAACGGAAAAACATTTCCCGAAAACGACGGCTTTATATAGAATTAGAAGCTGAATTCATTATCTTCCATTCTATACTTGTCTATACTTGGACTCAAGTTCAGGACCGCAGGAATTTGAACCGATTACTGAATTAATGTCTTAAATTCGTTATTTTGAGGCCTCCGTTCTTATATTCAGCGCGGAGTGGCCTTGAAGCTTCTCATCTTCCAAACGCGCATCTGAGGCTGACCTCTGCGCTTATAAGCTCCTCGCGCGCTCCGTCTTCTCTTATAACGGTAAGAGCTCCCGAGTCGGTTATCGAAACGGCTTTTGCAAAAAAGGTTTCTCCCGACAATCGTCTTACTTCAACTCTCCTGCCGATGACCGTTGAACGCATGCGGTACTCATTCATATAATCAAGACCGGAGCATTCGGCAAAAAACTCGTCTATAAGCCTCGCGGCAAGAAGATTGATATCCGGAATTGCGCCTGTATGTTCCTCAACGGACGTGGCAATTTCCGAAAGCTCCTCCGGAAAATTCCTATTTCTAAGATTTATTCCGATACCGCAAACCAGGTATGAAATAGCGCCCCTTTCGGAATCGAACTTCCCTTCCGTGAGAATCCCTGCGAGCTTTTTTCCGTTAACGAAGATATCATTCACCCATTTTATTCCAAGAGATACGTCACACAAAGACTCGACAGCGCGGCACACTTTTACGGCAGCTTCTGCTGTAACGGCAGTCATATCTGCAATATCCTTCTTCGGCTTAAAGAGAAAACTGATATAGAGTCCCGCTCCGTATTCCGAATCAAAGGACCTGCCGCGTCTTCCTCGACCCGCGTACTGACCATCCGCTATAAAAACGCATGGCGTTCCATCAAAGCCATCCTCGGCATACTCCCGAGCCCGTGTATTCGTAGAATCGGTCATGCCGTACAAAAAAAGCCTTTCTTTGTGTAAACTATTATTTGCAATATTTGCTAATATACGTTCTTGCGATAGAGTCGCAAGTCCATCGGTAATTTTTTTCATAATTAAGCCTCTTGATTCTTTTACTACATTCTATCATACTTAGTATTCAAAGTCAATCGCTATTGCTTAAAAACACAAAAACAAAGTATAAAACGGATGAATGATAGCAAACTAAGAGAAAGAACTTTCAAGAGGAATAATATGGATTTTTTATCTTTAAATTACAGCGAAAACATTTCATTTCTTTCGACACGCCTAAGGGTTAATGAAAGCTTCGACATTATAGAAAGGCATCTGACGGTTGCATCAAGGGACGTGTGCTTTTACTACATTGACGGCTTTATCAAGGATGCGGAAATGCTGAGAATAATGCAGTTTATGCTATCGCAGAAAGAACTCGGAAACGCCGAAGAAATGCTCTCAAAGCTGCCCTACGTTGAGGTCGAATCAACAAGCGATGCAGCCAAGATAGTCCGCTCCGTTCTATCCGGTCAAGCAGCTGTTTTGACGGAATCATTTCTCGGACAAGCTATTCTTATAGACGCGCGAACCTATCCGTCGAGGTCAACGCAAGAGCCGGATAGCGACAGGGTTATGCAAGGCTCTCATGACGGATTCGTTGAAACGCTTGTCGTCAACACAGCGCTTATAAGACGCAGAATACGAGACGAGCGCCTGACAATGCAGCATATTGACATGGGAGGTTCGTCAAAAACAGATGTCGTTGTCTGCTATATGAACGGAGTCGCAAACGGTAAATTAGTGAAAGAGGTTACGGAAAAGCTGACGCGCGCAAGACCGAAATCTGTGACGCTCGGTTTTCAAAGCCTTGCCGAGTCTCTTATACGCTCGGGATGGTACAATCCCTTTCCCAAAATAAGAACAACCGAGCGCCCTGACACAGCCGCGGCTCAGCTCCTTGAAGGCAGCGTGCTTGTAATTTGTGACACGTCTCCCCAGGTAATGATATTGCCAACATCTATATTTCACTACCTTGAACAAACCGACGACTATTACTTCCCCCCTCTTACCGGCACCTATCTGCGCATCGTAAGAACGCTTATTCTTATCGCTTCGGTTGTTATAACTCCTTTGTGGTATCTTTATCTTGAATATTCCGACAAGCTTCCAGAAGCCTTGTCCTTTCTCATTCCGGACGATCCGGGCGCGCTCCCAATAATTTTTCAGCTATTCCTTGTAGAGCTCGCCATTGACGGATTGAAAATTGCGTCAATGAACACGCCGGACATGCTCTCAAGCTCCCTCTCTATTGTCGGCGCTCTTATACTTGGAGATTTTGCGGTTGACGTAGGCTGGCTTTCATCCGACGTTATACTCTATATGGCGTTCGTTGCCATTGCTAATTTCGCGCAGCAGAATCACGAGCTTGGCTACGCGTTTAAGTTTATGCGGGTTATGATTCTTACTCTCGTGTTCTTCTTCGGCATCTGGGGCTTCGCCGCGGGAATAATACTCTTCTGCATCTTCGTCGCGTCGAACAAAACCGTGTCGGGAAGATATTATCTTTATCCTCTGATTCCGTTCAACGCGAAAGCAATGAAAAAGCTTTTAATACGAAATAAAAAGCAGGACTTTGAGAACAGATAAAGTCCAAAAGGTTAATTTTTATAAAAAGTATTGCAAAAACGCTCAAAATGTAGTACAATGTATAAGAACGAGACTTAGAAAAGGAAAGTGAAGCCAAATGGGAAAAAAGCTGAACGAGCATTTTCTTGCAAGCTATATTGCGCTTGACAAGGATTGCTGCGAAAAATTCGGCGTTGCATCAGGCGGCGTTACCGAATATATAAACCGTTTAAACAATGCTCGCTTTGCGCCCGGTCGCGAAGACGCGTTACCAAGACTTGTCAGGTATAGAAACATCCGCAACAAGATGGCGCACGAAATCGGCTCTTTGAGAAGAGTAAATGAAGTGACAAAAGCGGATATTGCTTGGTTAAGGAAATTCGATAAAGACATTATTAGGCGTAAAGACCCCATTTCCGCATATCTGAAAAGAGCGCGCCGATATGCAAGACGGCGCAGAATCAAAAAGTATTTGACAATCGGCGCAGCCGCGCTTGCCGTTATCTTAGGCATCATAGTGTTTTTTCTTCTCAAAAACTAAGGAGTCTATCTTCAATGCTTGCCAACTATCACACCCACACCTACAGATGCCGTCATGCTTCGGGCACAGACGAAGAATACGTTCAAAAAGCGATAGCCGAGGGACTAAAAACCCTCGGCTTTTCTGACCATGCTCCTTATATATATCCCGACGGCTTTGTTTCATACTATAAAATGACTCCTGAGGAATCGGGCGAATATTTTTCTTCCATAAAAAGCCTTGCGGAAAAATATAAAGACAAAATAGATATACGTATAGGCTATGAAGCCGAGTACTACCCTACACTCTGGCAAAGCACCTTAGAGCTTTGGGAAAACACGAATCCGCCAGAATATCTGATTCTCGGTCAGCATTTTATAAGAGAAGAATATCCCACAGCAGGCAGAATACACAGCGCCGCGGGAGGCGAGGAGAAAAGCTATTTAAAAATTTACACGGATACGGTCACCGAAGCGATTTCCACCGGTAAATTTACTTATATCGCGCATCCCGACGTTATCAATTATTATGGAGACGACCTCGATTATTACAGGGAGCAAATGTCAAAAATCATAGTTGCCGCAAAGAATGCCGGCTTGCCGCTTGAAATAAATCTTCTCGGTCTCAGCGAAAAAAGAAGCTATCCCACACCGCTTTTTTGGGAAACCGCTTCAAAATTCAACCCTGACGTAATACTCGGCTGCG
Organism: Eubacteriales bacterium; assembly: GCA_045542035.1. Classification (GTDB taxonomy): domain Bacteria; phylum Bacillota; class Clostridia; order Oscillospirales; family CAG-272; genus UBA1740. Next base: position 58,892 of record JAZQKG010000026.1, read on the forward strand.
ACGCGCACGAGCCCGAACGCGTCGCGGATAAAAACGAAATCGCCGAAGCGCTCCGCTTCGCCGATAAATATAAACTCAACATCATCGACGAAGTAAAGCTTATAGATCCGTTTAATTAAAACCTTTTTACAGCTACGCGAAAACGGTATTTTCACATAACATTTGACCATACACTCAAAAAAACGCCTCAAATTCGGTCTGCGAAAATGAGGCGTTTTTTTAGCTTTTCGATATTTGCGGCTTTCAGGAATTCTTTTTTAGGTTGACTTTAAAGATTCTCGCAAGTATCGGAGCGAGAAATTTAGGCGAATGTATAATAACAATCTTCATAATATGTTTCCTTTTCGGGCGGTCTCGGAATATCCTCACCGCCTGTTATCATATTATGCATTCCTTTGTTTTTTGCCACCCGAAAGGTATATGAGAAGAACTCCGACGTCGGCGGGGCTTACTCCGCTTATGCGCGACGCCTGTCCAATATTAAGAGGTCGGATTTTATCAAGCTTTTCCGCGGCTTCGAGTCTGAGCCCCAGAATGCTTTTATAATCTATATCATTCGGAAGCGCCTTGTCTTCAAGCTTTTTCTGCTTTTCGACCTCGGAAAGCTCTCTTTTTATATATCCCTCGTATTTTATGCTTATTTCGGCGGTTGTCCGAACGCTTCTCGGAAGGGTCGGACGCCCCGTGTCAATTTCCTTCAGCATTTCATAGCTGATTTCGGGGCGGCGGAGAAGCTCAGCAAGCTTAATTCCCGTCATCAGCTTTGACGAGCCCACAGACTCAAGCAGAGCGTTCACCTTATCCGACGGAGCTATTACCGTTTTTTCGATTCTTTTGATTTCTTCATTTATCATGCGGCGCTTTTCGTTAAATTTTTCATATCTCTCGCCGTCTATAAGACCGACTCTGTGTCCTATATTGGTAAGCCGGAGATCCGCGTTATCCTGCCTTAAAATGAGTCTGTATTCCGAGCGTGAGGTCATAACTCTGTACGGCTCTCTCGTTCCCTTAGTCACAAGGTCATCAATAAGCATGCCGATGTAGGATGACGAGCGCGAAAGAATCATAGGCTCCTCACCCTTAACCGCAAGAGCGGCGTTTATTCCGGCTACAAGGCCCTGCGCCGCCGCTTCCTCATAACCCGAGGTACCGTTAAACTGACCCGCGCCGTAAAGTCCTTTAACCTTTTTGAACTCAAGCGTCGGATACATCTGCGTGGGCTCCGCAAGGTCGTATTCAATAGCGTATGCGTAGCGCATTATTTCCGCATTCTCAAAACCGTCAAGCGATTTCAGCATATCATACTGAACGTCGGTCGGCATCGAGGTTGAAAAGCCTTGAATATACATCTCGTCGGTGTCCATTCCGCAGGGCTCAACGAAAAGCTGATGTCTTTCCTTCCCCGCGAATCTTACAAGCTTCGTTTCTATCGACGGGCAGTATCTCGGTCCTTCTCCGCTTATATTTCCCGAATACATTGCCGAGCGTTCAAGATTATCGAGTATAGTTTTGTGGGTATTCTTGTTCGTGTAGACCATATGGCAGAGAGCGAGGTTTACCTCATCGCCCCTGCGCTCCTCGCTTCTTGCGGAATAAGGCGTCGGAAAGTCCTCGCCTTCCTGAACCTCAAGCTTTGAAAAATCAATCGACCGTTTGCTTACCCTTGCAGGAGTTCCCGTTTTGAAGCGCATAAGCTCAAGCCCCGCGCGTCTTAGCGAATCCGAAAGTCCTCTTGACGGCATCATTCCGTCAGGACCGCCATAGTATACCTTATCACCGACGAAAATCTGGCTTTCAAGAAACGTGCCCGTAGCTATTATAACCTTTTCCGCTCTCCACACCTCGCCAAGATGAGTAACGACACCGACAACGGCTTTGCCGCCCTCATCCTCTTCGGTAAGAAGCTCGGTTATCTCAGCTTGAACAAGACGCAGATTTTCTTCCTTTTCGAGAGTTCGCTTCATTATTTTTTTATATTCGGCTCTGTCCGCCTGCACTCTTTTTGAATGCACGGCTGCGCCCTTGCCGAGATTGAGCGTTCTTGATTGCAGGGTCGCAAGGTCTGCCGCGTATCCCATCTCTCCGCCAAGAGCGTCTATTTCAAAAACGAGGTGTCCTTTTGCGCTTCCGCCTATTGAAGGATTGCAGGGCATATTTCCGACAGCGTCAAGATTTATCGTAAAAAGCACGGTATCAACGCCCAGCCTTGCAGATGCAAGAGCGGCTTCTATTCCGGCATGCCCTGCCCCTATTACTGCTACACGCGTAGTTAATTCTTTCATAAAAATCCTTTAAAAAGTAATTCTGTTTATTTTGGTTATTCTTTTAGACGCTGTATCAAGCTCAAATATAACGCCGTTTGCTTCACAAGTCCCCGCCGCAGCCACGAATTTATGAGGCAGGCGGGTTCTCATTCTTTTCACTACGCATTCGGCATCCATTCCCAAGACGCCGCCCGTCTGACCGCACATACCGACGTCGGTTATATATCCCGTTCCCTTAGGTAAAATTTTTTCGTCTGCCGTTTGCACATGGGTATGCGTGCCGAAAACAATATTTATTTTCCCATCGTATGCATATCCCATAGCTGCCTTTTCACCGCTCGCCTCAGCGTGAATATCAAGAATGGAAAAATCGTATTTTCCCTGAAGCTCGCAAAGCAATTTATCTATATAGGCATACGGAGAATCAAGCACGGGGTCCATATGAACGTTGCCGAGGGCATTAATCACGAGAACCCTGTATCCGAGAGCATCGGCTATAACGTATCCGTGCCCGGGCGCGCCGTCACCGAAATTTATAGGGCGCAGTATAGCGTCATTATCATCGAGATAGGTGTATACCGCTTTATTTCTCAGCGTGTGATTTCCTCCGCTTATAACGTCTGCCCCGGCCCTGAAAAGAGCGTCTGCAAGGTCAGAGGATATTCCGGTTACAAAGGAGGCGTTTTCACCGTTAACAACGCAAAAATCAATTTTGTTCTTTTCTCTTATCTTCCAAAGGTTTTTCTTTAGGTGCTCTATTCCCGCGGGACTAACGACGTCTCCGATAACAAGTATGTTCACAAAAGTTCTCTTTTCTACCTTTAATAATATTTAGTAAAAAGGGCCATGCCGAAGCACGCCCTTTTTTCTTGCCGTCTTTTCGGCATTATGTTCATTATTTTGCGTAATCAATGATTCGGTTTTCACGAATTACGCTGACCTTGATTTGTCCGGGATAATCAAGCTCGTTCTCGATTTTCTTCGCAATATCGCGCGCAAGGATTTTCATCTTGTCGTCATTTACAATTTCGGGTTTAACCATTATACGAACCTCGCGGCCTGCCTGGATTGCAAAGGTCTTATCAATTCCGTCAAATCCGCCCGCAACCTCTTCAAGCTTCTGAAGGCGCTTAATGTAATTTTCAACGTCCTCTCTGCGCGCTCCGGGGCGTGCGGCGCTGATAGCGTCAGCCGCCTGGACTATAAACGCGATAGTGGTTTTGGGGTCAACGTCGTTATGATGCGACTCAATTGCGTGAATTATGTCCTTATTCTCACGGTACTTCGTTGCAATTTCAACACCAAGCTCGATATGCGAGCCCTCAGCCTCAGCGGTAACCGCCTTTCCGATATCGTGAAGAAGACCTGCTCTTTTCGCAAGATTTACGTCAACGCCCATCTCATCGGCCATAACGCCTGCGAGCATAGAAACCTCTATTGAATGGCGAAGAGCGTTCTGTCCGTATGACGTACGGTATTTCATTCTTCCGAGAAGCTTTATAAGCTCGGGATGAAGACCGTGAACACCCGTTTCAAACACAGCCTTCTCACCTGCTTGCTTAATGGCTATATCTACGTCACGGCGCGCTTTTTCAACCATCTCTTCAATTCTCGCGGGATGGATTCTTCCGTCCGAAACGAGCTTTTCAAGAGCAATTCTCGCAATCTCACGTCTGACGGGGTCAAATCCCGAAACGGTAATTACGTCAGGCGTATCGTCTATTATAAGCTCAACACCGGTAAGGTTTTCAATTGTGCGGATATTTCTTCCTTCTCTTCCGATTATGCGGCCCTTCATCTCATCGCTCGGAATCTGAACGACAGATATAGCCACCTCGCTTACGTGGTCAGCGGCGAATCTCTGAATAGCGAGAGAGAGTATATCACGAGCCTTCGTATCAGCCTCGTCCTTGAACTTTTCCTCATATTCGGCAATCTTAAGCGCCGTCTCATGCTGAAGCTCACCGTCAAGCTTTGCGACAAGCTCTGATTTCGCCTCCTCCTTGGAAAGACCCGCGTTTTTCTCAAGCACAGCAATCTGCGCGCTGAGAGTCGCCTCCACCTTTTCCTTAAGCGCGGCTACCTCCGCGTGCTTTTCCGTAAGATTTGCATCCTTTTTTTCAAGAGCTTCAAGCTTAGAATCGAGCGTTTCCTCTTTTTGAGTAACGCGTCTTTCAAGCCTTGAAACTTCTTTGCGGCGCTCCTTTATATCGAAGTCCGCTTCTTTTTTCATTTGGAATATTTCTTCTTTTGCGGAAATTATAGATTCCTTCTTTGCGCTCTCGGCATTTTTAATAGCGTCTTCAAGAATATGACGCGCCTGAGCCTCTGCCGAGCCAAGCTTCTTCTCCGCAATAGATTTACGAATAAAAAATCCTGCCGCCCCGCCGACTGCGACGCCCGCGGCAATTCCAATAATCAAAGATAATACGTCCATTTACACCTCCTTCTGATTACATTTTTCTGCTGTAATCTATATAACCTAATAATATTTTTTAGATATGGCGGCTTTTCTTTTTTGTTTGTAACACATAAGCAAGCCTACTCATACAGATATATTATATATTATTTTAAAGCTAAAGTCAATACTAAATCAAGTTGGAATTGTAAATTTTATTTTGCGTGTTTTATTAATGTTTTTAGCACTTAATCTGCGATTCGGCTAAATATTAACAAAAAATTCATATATTTTTGCGTGTAAACTATTGACACGGTGGGAAAAAAGGATTATATTATAGATGTCAATGTTAGCACTCGAACACATCAAGTGCTAAAATCCACAGAAAGAGGTGAGTTTTTGGAAGATTCAAGGCTTTCCGCAAGGAAAAAACAAATACTTAAAGCAATCGTCGACGCTCATATCAACAACGGCGAGCCGGTTGGCTCGAAGTATCTTTCACAGGATGCTTTGATTTCCTGCTCCCCCGCAACGATAAGGAATGAGATGGCAGAGCTTGAGAATATGGGTTATCTTGTTCAGCCGCACACCTCTGCTGGAAGAATACCGTCGGAGCTTGGTTACAGATTTTACGTTGACACCCTTGTCCGTCAGTACAGCGAGACAAAGTCGGAAATTGAAGAGATAAACGAAAAGCTAAAATATAAGCTCACCGAAATGGATGAGATTCTTGAGGAAGCTTCGCGGCTTGCCGCGTCGTTTACCGACTACACCGGCATCGCATTCAAATCCGGCGCGGGAAACGTTCGTATAACGAAGTTTGACAGCGTTTACCTCTCACCGAAGGATTTCCTGCTTGTTATGATGTTTTCGGGTGATATGGTTAAAGCAAAGCCTATTCATCTCTCCTTCTCCATCACGGAGAGTGACCTTAAAAGATTCACCGAAGCGGCTAACATCTATCTTGTTAACACAGTCAGCGACGGAATCAGCATGCCTATAATCGTCAAAATGGAAACCATAATGGGCGCGGCAAGCGCAATGGTTCACCCCGCTGTTAAAATCATTTACGAAACCATGAGCGAGCTTGACACAGCCGATATACGCCTTGACGGAATTAACAAGCTTCTTAAATATCCCGAATACTCGGATACCGAAAAGCTCAGAAGCCTGCTCGGAGTGCTTGAGGAGAAGGATAAGCTGCTTGACGTAATATCGTCACACACCACAAACGATGACGGAATAAACGTCTATATCGGAACGGAAAACGATTCTGACGCGATGAGCAACACCACGCTGATTTTCAAAAACGTCAACGTTGGAGGAAAGAGAGTAGCGGTTGGCGTCATCGGTCCCAAAAGAATGAATTACTCGAAGGTAATCGGGATGATAAATCAGCTTGCGTCCGGCATTGACAGAATATTCAGCGACGAGCGACTGCTTGACGACGGAAAGAAAGGTAATTACTAATGGAAGAAACAAAAACCGAAGAAATAAACGAAACCGCGGAAACAGAAGCCGCGCCCGATGAAATGAAAAAAGAAAAGAAGACTTCAAAAAAGGACACCGAAAAAGCCCTGCTTGAAGAAATTGAAGCGCTCAAAAATGAAATTAAAGAAAAGGATGACAGACATTTAAGAATGGCTGCCGAATACGACAATTTCAGACGCCGTTCAAGAGAAGAAAAGGACGCCACCTACGACGTTGCGATGTCCGAAACCGTATCTGAATTTCTTCAAGTCATAGATAACCTTGAAAGAGCCGCGCTCTACGACGACGCGCTTAAAGTAAGGGAAGGACTCGTGATGATCGCTAAGTCGGTCGAAAGCGTCTTTTCAAAGCTCGGAATCGAGGAGGTCGGTAAGGTCGGAGAAAAATTCGATCCCAATCTTCACAACGCCGTCATGCACATAGACGACGCAAATTTTGGAGAAAATGAGATTATTGAGGTATTCCAGAAGGGATACAAAAAGGGTTCAAAGATAATCAGATTCGCAATGGTAAAAACGGCAAACTGATTAAAAATCAAACTTGTTATTAAAAAATTTTACAATATATTCGGAGGAAAAGAAAATGGGAAAAATTATTGGTATTGATTTAGGTACAACAAACTCCTGCGTTGCAGTATTCGAGGGCGGCGAGCCTATCGTTATAACTAATCCCGAAGGAGCAAGAACAACACCTTCCGTAGTTGCTTTTACAAAGGACGGAGAAAGACTTGTCGGTCAGGTAGCAAAGCGTCAGGCTGTTACTAACCCCGATAAAACAATAAGCTCAATCAAAAGAGATATGGGCTCTGACACAAAGGTTTCGATTGACGGAAAGCAGTATACTCCTCAGGAAATTTCCGCTATGATTCTTCAGAAGCTCAAAGCTGACGCTGAAGCATATCTCGGAACTAAGGTTACCGACGCGGTAATCACGGTTCCTGCATACTTCACCGACGCTCAGCGCCAGGCAACAAAGGACGCGGGTAAAATTGCGGGTCTTGAAGTTAAGAGAATCATAAACGAGCCTACAGCGGCAGCTCTTGCGTACGGCATGGACAAGGAAGAGTCACAGAAGATAATGGTATTCGACCTTGGCGGCGGTACTTTTGACGTTTCTCTTCTTGATATATCCGACGGAGTATTCGAGGTTCTTGCAACAGCTGGTAACAACAAGCTCGGCGGTGACGACTTTGACGACAGAATAGTAAACTGGATGGCTGACACCTTTGCTAAGGAAAACGGCGGTATCGACCTCCGCAAAGACAAGATGGCTCATCAGAGACTTAAGGACGCTGCGGAAAAGGCAAAAATCGAGCTTTCGGGCGTTATGTCGTCTAACATCTCCCTTCCCTTCATCACAGCTGACGCGTCGGGCCCCAAGCACTTTGAAGCAACGCTCACAAGAGCAAAATTCGACGAGCTTACGCATGACCTCGTAGAAGCAACAATGATTCCTACAAAAAAAGCTCTCTCCGATGCAGGTCTTTCCGCATCTGAGGTTTCAAAGGTTCTTCTTGTCGGCGGTTCTACAAGAATTCCCGCGGTTCAGGAAGCTGTTAAAAAGTTTATGGGCAAGGACCCCTTCAAGGGCATCAACCCCGACGAGTGCGTAGCTATCGGAGCGGCTATTCAGGGCGGTGTTCTCGGCGGTGACGTAAAGGACGTTCTTCTTCTTGACGTTACTCCCCTCTCCCTCGGTATCGAGACGATGGGCGGCGTATTCAACAAGATCATCGAGCGCAACACCACCATTCCCGTAAAGAAGAGCCAGGTATATTCCACCGCGGCAGACGGTCAGACCTCCGTCGAGATCCACGTGCTCCAGGGTGAGCGCGAGATGGCTGCGGGCAACAATACCCTCGGCAGATTCATCCTCGACGGCATTCCCGCAGCACCCCGCGGAGTAC
>JAZQKG010000027.1:0-17220 GCA_045542035.1 Eubacteriales bacterium
GTAGTTGTAGCTCTCCTCAAACTTGTTAACGGTCTTCTGAAGGTCAACGATGTGAATACCGTTTCTCTGGGTGAAGATGTACTCTGCCATCTTCGGGTTCCACTTCTTGGTAGGGTGACCGAAGTGAACGCCTGCTTCAAGCAACTGCTTGATTGAAATGTCGAACATTTTTATGTTCCTCCTTGGTTTTTCCGCCACGGCGACATAATATTGCGACTCCGCGTAAACGAAGCACCGGCAATAAACCTACTCGCCGTGTGAGATATAATATTTACTGCAATTTTGCGCAGCTCTAATATAATAACATACGCGCGGAGAAATATCAAGTATAATTTTCAACCAAACGCAAATATTTACAATTTATTCACAAATGGTATTATAAATAAGTAGGTAAAAGGACGAGCATCTTCCTTACTCGCTCGCATATTGATCCGTACGCCGTGTCGGGAAGCGGATTTTTCCCCTGCCCAAGCTCAACGGTAAACGACGGTATTCCGAGCACCTCTCCCGTATAATCGCAAAGTCCGCCGTAAGAAGCAAGCCCTGACGGCTGTGAATGCTTATACCCCATAGCAGACGAAAGTCTTTTGGCTATTCTTCCTACGTATTCCGAATCGGGCTTTGAATATATCTCCTCTCCCTGAGTATGAAGGCTGACCACGGCTGATGGCAGAAGTGTTCGTATAAAATTTGCAAGAGAGCGCGTTTCCGGCTCGCTCTCGGGATATTCTCCCGAATACCTTGTACTACCGGGAACTATTCCCTCCCCCTCTTCAAGCCGCTTATATTCCAAAAATCCAAGGTTATAATTATGGTTAAGGTCAACGCCCCTCGCATTTGCCTGCCACAAGGAAAAATCACAGCTCCCGCCGTTCATACGTATCTGTCGGTCGCAAAGGGGCGTTTTTTCTATACCCGTAAGCTGCATTTCAACGCCATCGGGATTAATACACGGAATGATCCAAAATGAAAATCTTTTTAGCAAAAACGGAACATTTACACCACAATATGTCTCTCCCCGTGTTATTTTTTCATTTAAAAAATCAATAAAATCATACAGTACGCTCGCCGTTATATATTCCATCGCGTGATGAGCTCCCACGGCGATTATATGCCGCTTTCCGCATCCGAGTCTGAAATATTCTATATCTCTCGCAAGAATACTTTTCCCGATTATTCCGCACTCTGCCGCGGGATATTTCTTCAAGTATTCTTCGGAATACGCGCATCTGTTTTGAGAGGTCGGCAAAAAAAATCTGTTTTCTTTTCGCATTTAAATTCTCCTACTTGAAAAACTGTTTGTTTTATGATAGAATATATTGTAATTTGATAAGGGAGTCAATCAACAATGACCAAAAAGAATAAATTCACGCTTATAATTTTAGCTATTGCGTCGGGTGCAAATATCCTGCGTTTTCTTCTCTATTATATTTCATCCTACGTCACACAGAGCGTGGCTATGGTATATATATCCTCATATTTTTCGGAAACAGTATATATGCTTTTGCCGCTTGTAACAGCAGCCCTCATCATTACCCCGTACGCAAAGCACGGTATAGGCAGAGCCTTACTTTGCGCTATTCCTTTCTCCCTTACCGAAATCCTTTATCTGTTCCCTTACAGAGCCTTTGAGCTTGCCTATGAGGGATATGAAATCACTGAAACGCTTCTCTTCTCACTCGTTATAACCGTGATAACCGTAATATTGAATTACGCAAAGACAGCGCTTCTCCTATTTATCATAATATTCCTGACGCGGATATTTGCGAAGCCGCGCGGAAATGAGAAATTCAGCTTCAAATCCGCAATCTACGAAAGCTGCGCGTTTGACTTTGAAAAGCCCCTCACAAAAGGAATATTCGGGGCCGCTTTAACGGTTTTCATATTTGCAACCGTATCCGAAATAATTGACACGGTCAGCTACCTTTTAAACTATGCAGGAACGTACAGAGCGAGTGAAATACTCTATATTCTATTTAGATATATTTTCATTCTCGCCATGCTGATAATTTCACACGCCACGGCCCATTACGTAAAAAGAAAAACGGCAGAAAAAAACACCGACAATTAATCGGTATTTTTTGATATCAAAAATTCTCATACGTTAGCTGTTATCTAGCTGAATTCTTATAAATTTACACTAGTTATAATATAACCTGCCGCATATGTCAAGTTATTATTGACAAATTGCTCCTTGGAATTTATAATATAATTATAAAAGCAAAGGAATTTTAACATGGAACTTAACGGACAGGAATTTAAATCAGAGCTCTCAAGAGTATTTAAAGCAAACGGACTAAGTCAATTTCTTAACATCGAAAAAAGTGAGAAATTTCTCAGACTCACCAAAATTATGCTCGAAGAAAATGAAAAATACAATCTGACAGCTATAATCGAGCCGAGTAAAATTATACTTAACCACTACGCAGACTGCGCGGTACTTGCCTTGAAGCTTCCGAAGGGAGCAAAAATCATTGACGTCGGTTGCGGAGCGGGATTTCCGACGCTTCCGCTTGCGATAGTGAGAGACGACCTAAAAATAACCGCTATGGATTCAACCGCAAAGCGCGTCACATACGTTGCATCTGCGGCAGAGCTTCTCGGACTCACAAATATTACCGCGGTTACAATGCGCGCGGAGGACGGCGGAAAATCTCCAGAATACCGAGAAAGGTTTGATTTTGCAACCGCTCGCGCCGTAGCCGAAATGCGCGTCCTTACCGAGCTTTGCCTGCCATATGTTAAAGTCGGCGGCGCGATGATTGCAATGAAAGGAAAAAACGCTGAATTTGAGCTTTCAGGCGCAAAACGCGCGATAGCTATACTTGGAGGCTCAAACCCAAAAATTGAAAACGTCACGCTCCTTGGCGGTGAGGAAATTTTCTCTCATCCGCTTATTACTGTAGGAAAGAAGATTAAAACCCCCGCGGCTTATCCCCGCGTGTACGCTCAGATATCAAAAAAACCTCTTTAATGGGTTAATTTTCCGCATATTCCGATTACGACCTATTGCGACCTCTTTTGCTCCTTTTCAGTGGTAAAATATAGCCGTGGAGGGACAAGCTATGAATATGTTTGAAGAGGCGCGCGCATTGCGCGGAATGATAAGTATGTGCTCGCTGACTCAAAGCGAGATAGCAAAAAAAATGGGTGTCAGCCAATCCTACGTAGCGAATAAAATAAGACTTCTCAATTTTTCGGACGAAGTGCAAAATCTTATAATTACATCAAATCTCTCCGAGCGTCACGCAAGAATGCTTTTAAAAATCAAAGACGACGAGTCAATAAAGCTTGCTATTGAAAAAATCACCTCAATGAATCTGAACGTTGCGGCAAGCGAGGTTCTTATAGACGGATTGATATACACAAGAGGGGCGATATTGCCAAAAGGCAGCAACGTAAAGGATAGCGTTATCGGTTTTGAAGAAGCTATACTCAGCGGTGTACGCTTTCTTAAATCAAGAGGCGTAAACGCAAAAAGCTCAACCGATATATACGGCAACAAAAAATACATAACAATAACTATAGAAGAATAAAAGCAAAGGTTCTGGCGCCAAAATGCGCCAGAACCTTTGCTTTTGTTTAAATCGAATCACAAAGCTATTATTCAAGAAATACCTTAGTAATTCCAAGGTCGCTCTTACCGAGTACCTTTATAATATTGATAAGAAGCTCTGTTTCCTCCTCGGGAATCTTAACAAAATGCAGATTTACAGTCGTCGAGTCGGGAACGGTAGCTTTTATTTTTATGTAAACATTTTCCTTATGGAAATATTTTATAGTAGTGAGTATAATCTCATGAATACGCTTGGTTATATTGGGGTCTATCGAACGTCTGAAAAGAAGCCGCGCGTTCTTAGAAGTATACGTATAATTCGGCTCAGAAGCCTCAGCACTCTGCTTGGCAGCCCTTGCAAGAGCTTCTATTCTCGCATCCTCCTCCGCCTTCGCGGCTGCGGCTCTTTCCTCTGCCTCGCGAGCCGCTCTCGCTTCCACCTCGGCTCTTGCCGCCATTTCGGCGCGGATTCTCTCCTCTTCAATACGTCTTGCTTCAGCGGCTCTCGCCTCCTCTTCAAGTCTTGCGCGCTCCGCGCGGATACGCTCCTCTTCTTCTTTGCGGCGGCGCTCTTCCTCTGCGCGCTCAACTTCAAGCCTCTGACGCTCAAGGACGGCAAGCCTTGCCGCCTCGGCAATTCTCTCCTTCTCTCTTGCCTCAGCGCGTTCGCGGGCTTCTATCTCCTGGCGCAATCTCTCCGACTCGGCGGCGCGTTCAGCCTCGCTTGCAAGTCTATCCTCTTCGGCGCGGCGCGCGATTTCGGCAAGGCGCTCGTTTTCAGCTTTAAGCTCCTCGTGAGCGCGGCGCAACTGAAGCGCCTCTTCCTCCGCCTTTACCTTCGCTTCAAGCGCAATCTTTTCACGGATTTCGGCTTCTATCTGACGGCGCAGCTGCTCCTCGCGAATCTTGAGAAGATCTCTTTCGTAAGTATCCTCTGCCGCCCTGCGCTCTTCCCTTGCCTCTTCTTTGATATCCACCGCAATTTCTTCATCGGCTTCTTCAACGATTTCTTCGTCTATTTCTTCCGCCTCGTGAATTTCAAAAGGAACGTCTGACGCGGAGTCGGAAGGCTCTTCTATGCAATCTGCTTTTTCTTCTTCCTCTATTGCAGGCACATCATCAAAAGTCTCAGTAATTTGGTTCTCTTCGGCAGGCTCGTCAGCATACTGAACGGCATAAATATCCGATTCCTCAGCTGCGTTTTTCTCAAAATCATCGTCAGCCGCCCCGAGAACACCTTTAAGAAGCTCGGCAATATCGTTGTTTTCGGCCGCAGGCTCGGCGGAGCTCAGCGTCGTTTGCGGTGCGGTATATCCCGTAAGCACCTCGTGAAGCTTAAACGAAAGCTCGTTATTCTTCTCACTGTCAGGGATGGCGACCTCGTTCTTAACAAGCTCTCCTCTTTTTATAACGCGTTTCATCATATCGCGCCACTCTGTTATATGCTTTCTTCCCATTGCCGCCTGATACTTATCCGGCGATACTCGGCAAAGAAATCTGTATTCCTTCTCTCTTATCTTATGAGAAACATCCTCTCCGATTTCAAAGGTAACGTCCTCCCTCGTAACGTTTTCCGAGACGGTAAGCGGAACGGCTCCGTTATTTCTCGTCCACTTTATCCACAAATCGCGCGCAGAGCATCCTCTGGCGGTTATAAGCAGACGGCGGTAGGTAACGTTTTCCTCAACGTGCTCCATATACGTTCCGGGAGCAAAAACGAGGGTGAGCTCAACACCGCTTTCCGAAAGTCCGGCTACCGAATACGCTCTCTCTATCTCACGCGTCATCTGACGAGTCATTTCATCTATAAACGTCTGCGAATATTTGCCCGAAAGAAAAGTCTTATCGGTGGATGCCGACTGAATATTGAATACTACGCATCCGCCCTCGAAATACATTCCGCGTCCCGCGAGACTTTCCTCAAATTCGAACGGAACATCATCCGCGAAGTAAAAGTCGAGATAATCATCTCCTATATATGCGTAAGGAACTCCGGCATCAAAGTTCTTTTTAGGCGAAACATTCCACTTTATCCACTCTCTTTTCACCTCATCCTCAAAAACGAGCGTAAGAGGATAATAAAACACGTTATCCTCGACGAATCCGTCGCACAGATAATCCTCATACATCTGGATTGCAAGAAGCGAGTCACCGTACTTTGCAATAAGCTTGGGAACAAGGACTTCGTGAAAGCTGTCAATAAAGCATGAAGTTGCCGTGTCTTTTATAATTTTATTGTGCAAGAGGTCAATTTTCATCAAAAATCCTCCAAAATATGATTTTTCACTATATATTTTAGCACAGTAATTACCAAAATGCAATATTTTTGGGTCGAAGAATATAATTTTTTTGAAAAATTTTATATTGAAAATAAATAAAGTATATGTTATAATCATTTTCGAAAGGCAGGTCGGTTTTATGGAACTTAGGATAATTGCGAGAATATACACCGATTTTAAAGAGAAATTCGGTATCCCGCGTCAAAGCGGAATCGCTAAAAGCACTCTCGGAAAAATCGTATTTGAAAAGGAATACAGACGTCCCGAGGCCCTTCGAGGAATCGAGGGTTACTCTCACCTATGGCTAATATGGCAATTCTCAGAAGCTACTCGCGAGGAATGGTTGCCGACTGTGCGCCCGCCAAAGCTTGGGGGGAATAAAAGAATCGGGGTTTTTGCGACACGCTCCCCTTTCAGACCGAATCCCATCGGGCTTTCCTCAGTAAAACTTGAAGCGGTTATAAATACAGAAAGGGACGGAGACGTTCTCCTTGTTCGCGGCGCAGATATTCTTGATGGAACGCCGATATATGACATAAAGCCATATCTAAAATATACCGACTCTCATGAAGATGCGATAGGCGGATTTTCAGATTCTGTGCTTAATTACAAATTAAACGTTTCTTTTCCTAACGGACTTCTCGAAAGGCTTGATATAGAACAGCGAGAAGCTCTTATAAGTATTCTTGAAAACGACCCCCGCCCCGGATATAAAAGCGACAGCGGTCACGTATACGGAATGAACTACTCAAATTACGAAATCTCCTTTAAGGTTTCGGAAGGAACTCTTACTGTCACCGACGTGAAAGAGAAGAAAATTTAATTTTAAACGGATTTTAACGAAATAAAAAATTTAATCAAAAAAATATTTTTTGCATTGATTTCTTTATTTTTGGAAAAGGTATTGACAAACGAAAAAAAAATTGATATAATAATTCGGCAGGTTACTAAACGACGGCCTGTTACGGAGAAGTACTCAAGTGGTCGAAGAGGCGCCCCTGCTAAGGGTGTAGGTCGGGTTTACCGGCGCGAGAGTCCGAATCTCTCCTTCTCCGCCATCCAAGTCCACAACAGCAATGTTGTGGACTTGTTTTCATTATTGAATTTATGAGGTTAATATTCTAAGCAATATATGGAAGAGCGTACAAGACAAACATTATGTCAAATATGCGGATATGATATAGAAGATTTGCTTTGTGCTGATAAACCCTATATTCAAGATAAACATGGAAAATGTGGGATTGAAGTGGTTCAAGATATTGTTATTGAACGAGTCATTTCAAAAAGTCGTAACCCTCTTCAATGCAAGGAGCACCGGATTCACACCGCAATTGATACGGCAGGATACGTTCCCCGCGAATATCTTGAACGCGTAATTACTTATATACCCGGCTGCAATGACGGGGAGATGGAAAAAATCGCAAAGTTTTTAAGCCAAAGAATTATTTATAAAACGTGGCATTATCATTCATTAAAAAAGCTACACGGGTCTCTGTGTCAATTTCCACAGTCATGATTCAGCATTAAAAGCCTTCGGCGATTTGCCGGTTGCTTTTTTAAATTCCCTGCTGAAATAAGCCATATCATTAAAGCCGGAAAGCAAGGCTACATCCGTGACGGAATACTCTCCGGAGCGGAGTAGCCCTTTTGCATATTTAATCCGCAAATTACGCATATATACTGCAGGCGCAACCGAAAATGCGCTATGAAAAAGCTTTCTCAAATACGGCTCGCTTACGTTGCATAATTTAGCAAGATATGCGAGCGATATATTTTCCTTCGTATATTTTTGATCGATATATTCAAGCGCAGGCGCGAGCACGCGAAGCGCTTTGCCCACAGGAAGGTAATCCGCGGTTTCCTTTTTTATGATTTTTATGATTCGATAGAGCGAGATAAAGCATTCCTCATAAAAGCCTATTCCCTCTTTACGCCACGCTACCTCTGCCTTTTCAAACGAGGAGAGTATTTCATCTTTACCCTTTACCTTTATAATGAAAGGTGGGTTAACCAAATCCTCCGAGCTTGTTAAAAAGTTTATCGCATATACTCCCGAGCCTGCATTTTTTACAGGTTCTTTTTTATCAACGGTATAATTTGAACCCTTTGGCAAATAAATACATTCTCCAGAGTGGCAAGTCAGAATTTCCCCCGTTTCAAAACGGTACGTTGTGTCGCAGTCAGCGTTAAAAGCAAAACCGTGCGCCGCCCTGTTCCTATAAATTGGAGCTCCTTTCCCATGCGGAACAAAAACCGCTGCCGTTATTTTTACAACAGCAATGTCTCTTTTGAAAAATTCCATAGTTATCACCTCGGTATAATTATAACAAAATGTTTCGAATAAGTCAAGTGTATCGAATAATTATTGAACAAAATAAAAATGTTAGATATCATATATATGAAAATCATATGAAAAAGACGGAGGCAATGGTTTATGATTATGAATTTTGAATCTAAAAAAAGCCGTTTGGAGAAACAGTTTAAAGAAACTGATTGGATAAGCGGTAGCGGAATATCGGAAGATGAACTTATTCGCGCAGTAAATTTGCTTGAGAATTCGTTTTCCTCAAAGATGATTATAAAAGCAAAAACCTTTGAGCTTATAGCAAACAAGGCAAGAATTGCGGTTGACCGTGATGATATTTTTCAAGATAAGCTGTTTGGCGCAGAAATTATGCTGAAACAGAGGAATGCTTGGGAAGAAGAAATAAAAAAGCTTTTTTTGAAAGAGAAAGATGAAGAAATGTGCCGCGCGTGGCAAGATTTTGGCGCTTACCGAGGTCAAAGCGATTTCGGACACACGTCTCCCAACACCCGTTTGCTCCTGAATGTTGGTTTTACAGGACTTCTTGACAACGTGGAAAAAGAATCTCAAAAACACGGTTTAACGGAAAGTCAAAAAGTTTTTTATCAGTCCTGCAAAACAGTCCTTACCTCTGTCATTACGGTAGCAAAAAGACTTGCCGAGGCTATCAAACCCTATAGCGAAGAAAACAGCAGAGCTCT
This sequence comes from Eubacteriales bacterium, assembly GCA_045542035.1. Classification (GTDB taxonomy): domain Bacteria; phylum Bacillota; class Clostridia; order Oscillospirales; family CAG-272; genus UBA1740. The sequence goes on from JAZQKG010000027.1 coordinate 8,842, forward strand.
TTTGAATATTGCAAACGGCAAACCCGAAAACAGCTATGAAGCAATGCAGCTTTTGATCCTCTACTTCTTTATACACGAATACGTTTGCGGTACCAGAGTAAGAACCCTCGGCAGACTTGACGTGCTTTTATTCCCGTTCTATCAAAACGATATAGACAAAGGGATTTACACAAAAGACGAAATCAAGGAAATGTTAAAATTTTTCTTATATAAATTCTGGAGCGCAAAGGTGCCGTATGACCTTCCGTTCTGCCTTGGCGGTGTTGATGCCGACGGCAATGAAGTTACCAATGAAGTATCATATTTAATAGTAGAGACATACAATGAGCTCAACATACATAGCCCCAAAATTCATATCAGAGTGTCGGATAAAACGCCCGAAAGCTTTGTTAAGCTTGTGCTTAGCTGCATCAGAGGCGGAAACTCAAGCTTTGTTTTTATAAATGATAAGATCGGCACGCAAAGTCTTGTAAACGTGGGCATCGAAGAAAGGGACGCGCGCGATTTTGTTCCTATCGGTTGCTACGAGCCTGCGGTATGGGGCGTTGAGATCGGATGCACAGGCAACGGCGGTATCAATCTTGCCAAAGCGGTAGAATTCGTGTTTACAAACGGAAGGGATAACAAAAGCGGAGACCTATGCGCAGTCGAGACAGGCAAAATCAAATCCTACAGCGAATTTATAAAAGCCATAAAGGTCCAGATCTCCTATATGACAGAAAAATCAATCGAATATATCAATAATATTGAGAGATATTACCCCGAAATAAATCCCGACCCGCTCCTGTCCTGTCAGTATGAGAGGAGCGTTGAGCGAGGCGTTGACGTTTACGAGGGCGGCGCCAAGTACAATAACAGTTCCTTGATGTTATACGGTATAGCCACACTTGTTGATTCGGTCTGCGCCGTTAAAAAGCTTGTTTTTGAAGAGCAAACGCTCACACTCGAAGAATTTGGTTATATCTTGAAAAACGATTGGAAGGATCACGAAAAAATAAGATCCGCAGCGCTACGTTTATCAGAAAAATATGGAAATAATCACCCCGCAGCAGATGAACTTACCGTCGAAATTTCAAATTTCTGCGCTGAGCTTATCAATGGCAAACCCAACGGAAGAGGAGGAGTTTTTAAGGCATCTCTTTTTTCCATCGACCATTGTTTCTATCTCGGGGAGAAAACTATGGCAACACCGGACGGAAGATTTGCGGGTTCCCCTCTTTCAAAAAATCTTTGCGCAACCGTCGCAATGGACAAAAAAGGTATTACCTCGCTAATCAATTCGGTTACGAAAATAGATCATGCGAAATTCCCAAACGGCTCTGTTCTCGATATCGTGCTTCATCCATCCGCTGTTGCGGGCGAGGACGGACTTGCAGCATTTTACGGAATACTTATGACCTACCTCAAAAAAGGCGGTTTTGCAATGCACGGGAATGTGTTTAACGCTGAAGACCTGAGACGAGCGCAGGCAAATCCTGAAGCATATCAAAATCTTCAAGTGCGCGTATGCGGCTGGAATGCGTATTTTGTGAATCTCTCAAAAGCCGAGCAGGACTCCTTTATCAAACAAGCAGAAAACAATATGTAAACCTACAGGAGAATATCGTTATATGAAAGCTCGAATATTTGAGATAAAGCGATTTGCAGTCCACGACGGACGCGGAATCAGAACGACCGTATTTTTTAATGGCTGTCCTCTAAGGTGCGTATGGTGCCACAATCCCGAAGGTCTAGAACTAAAACCGCAGCTCGCGTATTATAGTAATAAATGCATCTCTTGCGGTGAATGCGTACTTGCCTGTGCTCAGAATGCGCACACATTAAAAAACGGAATGCACACGTTTGACAGAAGCAAATGTATATCCTGCGGAAACTGCGAAAAATCCTGCCCCGCCAACGCATTGAAATTATACGGCTCGCAAATGACCGTTGATCAACTGTTGCCCATGCTTCTTGAGGACCGCGATTTTTACGATACATCCGATGGCGGTGTAACCTTCTCCGGCGGTGAGTGTATGCTGCAAATTGACTTTCTCGAAGAGATACTCAAAAAATGCAAGGAGCACAAGATTCACACCGCCATTGATACGGCAGGATATGTTCCCCGCGAATATTTTGAACGCGTAATTCCCTATACGGATATGTTTTTATACGACCTTAAGGCGTTTGACGAGGACGTACATATAAAATACACGGGAAAGTCAAACAAGCTTATACTTGATAATCTTATTTTTCTTGACTCCTCGGAAAAAGAGATTGAAATCCGTATTCCGTATATACCCGGCTGCAATGACGGGCAGATGGAAAAAATCGCAAAATTCTTAAGCCAAACAAAAAATGTCAAATCTGTCAAGATTCTTCCATATCATAGCTATGCCGAGTCAAAATACCTTGCTCTCGGCATGAAGAGTACACTACAGGACAGGTTGCCAACCGACGAGGAAATAAATAAAGCTAAAGAATTGTTTACAAAACATAACATCTCAGTATATTAAGAAAAAAGCCCCGAACAAATCACAAAAGATTTGCTCGGGGCTCATAATTATTGATTTATAACGCACGGGGTGGCGCCAACAATTTTTATTCTGACGCTTCGTCCTTATTCTGCGCTCGTCATAACGTCACCTCAAAGCTTATAATAGACGAAAGCGAAGCACCGCTTTCGGAAAAACCGCGAGCTGACGAATTCTCCTCGAAATATTCCGTACCGTATTTATCGCAGATTGCTCACTGCAAAGCTCGTCGGTAATATACGCTTTAATTTCTTTTAAATCCTCAAAAGCACCAGGTGTAAAATTGATTTTAGCCTTCATCTCAGAGCAACTCCCAAAACGTCCTCGACATCGGAAATATCAATATATCTCTTTTCACGCGCTGAAGCTTCACCCTTTGCAAGCTCGCTCATAAGCTTAAGAGTCGCCTGTGTTCTTTCAAACTCTTCCATATCAACGATAGCGTATCTGCCTCTGCCATTTTTAGTAAGAAAAACAGGCTCACCTACGGCAATATCACGAAGAACCTCATTGTAATTGCGCAAATCCGATACGGGCTTAATATTGGGCATAGTCAACAGCAAATTTAAAATTTCATAAAAATTATGTATATTTTAGGCGCTTATTTCAATAGTTTTTTAAAAATTATTCTTCCTACTTGCATTTATCGTTAATGTATGATATACTTTCAAGGTAAAATATTTTTACTACTTGAAAGGAAATCCATATGTCAAATTACAAACTCATCGCAAGCGACCTTGACGGAACTCTGCTTCGTGACGATATGACGGTGAGCGAAAAGGACTGCGCTGCTATAAAAGAGCTTTCCAACAAAGGAATTATATTTGCCGTTAACAGCGGAAGAACGCTCTACGAAATTCCCACCGAGGTAAGAGAAATCCCGAATATTCGATATATCGCTTATTCAAACGGAACAGCGGTATACGACAAGGAGCTTTCCAAGGATATTATATCAAACAGAATTCCAAAGGAATGCGTTAAAAAGGCTTTTGATATAATAAACGAATACGAAATAGTGATTTCAGTTCATCTTAACGGTCACGCATGCTTTGAAAAAAGCATGAACAACGAGAGTTCATTCTCCTACTACCGAATAAACGATTACTATAAAGAACTTCTTTCGAGCATCGATATGATTGACGGACTTCAGGAATTCTGCATAAATTCGGACGGAGTAGAATCAATCGTTATGTTCTTCCACAGTGACGCAGAGCTTGAAGAGTGCCGCTCAAAATTTGAAGCTATCAGCGGATTGACCGTTACCTCCTCGGTAGAACACAATCTCGAGATATGCTCGGATAAAGCCGGCAAAGGAGAAGCTCTTGCCGCGCTTGCCGATATGCTCGGTATTTCCGGAGAGGATATAATCTCAGTCGGCGACAATATGAATGACACCTCTATGTTCTCGGTTTCCGGACTTGCACTGTGCGTGGCTTCAGGAAGCGAAAAAGCAAAAGGTTTTGCCGATGAAATTATCTGCACCAACGAAGAAAATCCCATCGACTTTATTCTCTCACATTATATTGCTCCGCCCACTGAGAAAAAAACGAAAATGAAGAAGAAAACGCTTGCAGCGATTATTGCCGCGTGTGCAGCCACTGTTGCGCTGTTCTTTGCTATAATAGCAATCGGCCTTTCGAACTCTGCTCTCAGGGTTGGGTACGCGGGAATTAAAAACAGCTCCTCCTGGTCGGGAACGTATGCAAAGCTTGACGGTGAAATGTCCCACTCATTGACATCGAAAAACGACGAAATCCGAATTTCTGTAACTACTGAATCGGGTGAAATTTCTATAGAAATTAAGGATTCCAAGGGCAATATTATTTTTGATGAAGAAAACATAGAAACACGCGAATTTACGCTTGATGCCGACGGTAAAATATATATTAAAATTGAAGCGGACAACCACAAGGGCAAATTCGTTATAGGTTAATGTAAAACCGAAAAACAGTAAAACACGTAATCCTCTTAAAGCTGAGTATTAAAAATACTCGTTAAAAAGTGCTTTAAGAGGATTATAATAATTTTTATGAATAATAATTTTTATTTTTTAGAACCTTATATATTGAGCGATAGGACTCAAGGCGGCTTTCTGCTATCTCTTTATTGAGAACAGCGCGCATTATCGCGCATTCGTCGCTTCCCTCGCCTACGTGGGAGCAATCTGCGTATCTGCATTTTCCCTTATATATTGAAAATTCGCGGAAGGTTGCCTCAAGCTCGTCAAGCGAGAAAAAATCGAATCTTGCGAAATCTATAAGGGAAAAGCCAGGCGTGTCGGCAAGAAAGCCTGTATTTTCGCCGTTATCTATATCAAATATTTCAACGTGGCGGGTGGTATGCCTGCCCCGTTCTATTTTTCTCGATATCTCTGCCGTGCTTAGAGAAAGGCTCGGAAAAAGCGTGTTCATAAGAGTGGATTTTCCCACTCCAGACGCTCCCGCGAACGCGGCTGTTTTTCCATCCTTCAAATTGTTTCTTATGTACGCCTTTAAATCCTCTATACCGTAGCCGTCGCTCGATGAGGTTATAAACGCGTCTATGCCCGCGAGCTTGTATATATCAAGGTATTCCGAAGCCGCATCCGAGCCGAGATCCGATTTTGTTATTACGACAACGGGGGTTATGCGATTATGCTCGGCAATTGATATAAGCTTATCCACCGTTTCGATTACAGGTGACGGCTTCCTTGCCGCAAAAACTATAAAAAGATAGTCAAGATTTGCCACGGGTGGCCTTATAAGCAAGTTTTTACGTTCCGCTATCTTTGATATTACAACACCGTCGGGGGTTGCATCATCAATACTCACCGTGACGTTATCTCCTATAAGAACCTTTTCCTCATCCCTGTGAAGCGAGCCTTTAGCGCGGCAGGCGAGACGGCTTATCTCCCCTTCAGATTCCACTCTGACCTCATAAAGTCCGCCGAGGCCCTTCACTACTTTTCCCTTTATTTCGGTTGCCAAATGTAAATCTCCGTTCTTATATTTTACCGATTGTACTGTTCCTGCGGAGCTGTCCGCACGCCGCGTTAACGTCAGCGCCGAGACGCCTTCTCACCGTTGCGACAACGCCAAGCCTCTCGAGCGTCTTGGCAAAATTATTTGCGGACTCGGTACTTCCCTCCTTAAATCCCGTTTCTTTAACCTCGTTTACTCTTATGAGATTTACGTGAATGGGCGCTCCTGTGCCGCGGAATGCTCCTTTAAGAAGAGCCGCAAGCTCCTCGGCATCCTCTTCGCTGTCATTCTTTCCGTTTATAAGAGTATACTCAAATGATATTCTTCTTCCCGTCTTTTTGTAGTAATCCTTACAGGCGGAAAGAAGCTCTGCTACATTCCACTTATTATTTATAGGCATTATTGCAGAGCGCTTTTCATCCGATGAGGCGTGAAGAGAAATCGAAAGCGTTATAGGAATATCCACCTCAGCAAGCTCGTATATTTTCGGAACTATTCCGCAGGTAGAAAGAGATATATGCCTATATCCTATATTAAGACCGTCGGGATGGTTAACAAGCTCTAAAAATTTGACTACGTTATCGAAATTATCAAGCGGCTCGCCTATTCCCATCATAACTATATTTGAAACTCTCTCCCCCGAATCGACGGAAGCCGCGATAACCTGCCCGAGAAGCTCAGAGGGCAAAAGGTTTCTGATTTTACCGCCAATTGTCGAAGCGCAAAACTTACAACCCATAAGGCAGCCGACCTGACTTGATATACAAAGCGTATTTCCGTGCTTGTACTTCATAAGAACGCTTTCTATACACTCACCGTCATGAAGTCTGAAAAGATATTTTACCGTTCCGTCTATTTTTGACGTCAGCTTCAGCTCTATTTTAGGCAGGGTGTCAACCGTCATTTCAAGAAGCTTTTCGCGGAGCGGCTTTGAGAGATTTGTCATTTTCTCTATTCCGACACCCGCGTGGAGCTTCGGAAATACCTGTTTCGCTCTGAATTTCGGCTCTCCGATTGAGATAAAGAAATCCGCAAGCTCTTTATCGGTCATCGAATATAAATCAATTTTTTCTGTCATAATTTATCTTAATATTCCTTTTCAAGAAGACAAACGAAAAATCCGTCGGTATTATGAATATGCGGAAGAAAGGTAAATCTTCCGTTTTCTGACTTGTAGTTTCCAACACTAAAATCGACGGCCCTGAAATTTTTATTTTCCTTAAGAAATCTGTCTACGACACCGCCGTTTTCCTCAGGCAAAAGCGTACAGGTCGAATAAACCATTCTCCCCCCGACCTTGAGATATTTTGCCGACTCTGTGAGTATTGAATACTGAAGCTCGGGAAGCTCGGCAACACCATCCTCCGACCTATATCTTAAATCCGGCTTTTTGCGAAGCACACCGAGTCCCGAGCACGGAACGTCGCATATAACCTTATCAGCCGTACCGAAAAGCGACTCGTCAGGAGTGAGCGCATCACGCGCCATAGCATTAACCGAAGATAGCGAAAGCCTTTCAGCTCCGCCCGAAATTAAAGAAATTTTGCTTTCATGTATATCAAAAGAATTGACACGCCCCGAGTTTTTCATAAGAATCGCGGCGGCAAAGCTCTTTCCGCCGGGAGCCGAGCACACGTCAATTAAATTCTCCTTTTCACACGGAGAGAGAACATGCACTGATGCGGCGCATGCCGCGTCCTGAACAAAAAACTCTCCCTCGGAAAATCCCGGAAGCAAGGTTGGGTCAACGCTTCCTTCTATCCGCGCTGTGAGCGGAGATATGTCGGGGTGGGATACCTCGTATCCGTGGTCTTTCAGCTTCGTATAAAAATCCGATACCGAAATTTTCTCCGTATTCACGGTAAGATCGGTGGGCGCTTGAGTTCGATTTGCAAGCAGAAGCCTCTCCGCCTCATAGGTACCGAATACCGAGATGAATTTTTTCACTATCCAAAGAGGAAATGAATGTCTGACCGCAAGATATCTCGCGTAATTTTTTTCTTTATCCGGCAGGGGAAGAGTCTCCCTTTGTCTGTCCGCCGCGCGTAAAACTCCGTTCACGAAAGAACGCTCACCGGGGTTTCTCGCAAGCTTTACGCTTTCATTTACGGCGGCAAAGCTTGGCACGGAATTCATATCAAGAAGCTGACAAAGTCCAAGCCTTAATATATTTTTAGTCGTCAAATCTATCTTATCACTTCCCCTGCCCGAGATAGCCGATATGTAATAATCGTACGTCAGCTTATTCTCGACCGAGGTATAAAGAAGAGATGTAAGGAATGCTCTCTCCTCGGGCGAAAGATTATCCGCCCGATGAGATGAGAGAGAAAGATTTATATATTTTCCGAGGCTCTCGTATTCATTGAGAAAAGAGAGGGCAAGCTTACGTATATTCATTCTCTGCGCCTTCCGTAAATCGCAAGCAGTCTGAAAATCTGCATTACGGTGACGAAAAGCGCGGCAACGTAGGTCATAGCCGCGGCTGAAAGAACCTTCTTTGAGGCTGAAAGCTCATTGTCCGAATACCAACCGCTCTCCCTGAGGCATTCAAGCGCCCTTCTTGACGCGTTAAATTCACACGGGAGGGTAACAAGCTGAAAAAGAGCGGTTACAGAAAAGAGTCCGATACCTGCCATAACGACAAGATATCCTATATCCGACACAGCGGCAAAAAACATCATCACCGCACCGAGAAGAATAACGAGCCATGAAATTCTGGAAGCAAAATTCGTTACGGGAACGAGCTTTGATCTTATGACTATGGGAAGATATCCCTTAGCGTGCTGAATGGCGTGACCCGCCTCATGAGCCGCAACGCCGATAGCGGCGGCTGAGCTTGACGAGTAAACCGAGCCGGAAAGACGAAGCACGTTGTCCCTCGGGTCATAGTGATCGGTAAGATTACC
>JAZQKG010000028.1:0-9428 GCA_045542035.1 Eubacteriales bacterium
TACGGACTCCTTCACCGCGACTACATCAAGCAGCATCGCAAAGGCAGATACACCGCGCTCTTGACCGAGGGCAGACTCAACGCCTACCTTCACGAAATCGACGTACAAGCTGCTTCAATGGTCGAAGCCATAGTTGCTAACCTCGCGGCAGAACGTGGCATAGACGAAGAATTAAAGGCTTTTGATGCACTTAAATGGGTTGCCGAGATGAACAACATCAAGGCAATTGCGGAAGAAATCGTTTTGCGGGAGGTGATCTATCAATGAAGTCGATCATTAACGAACTTTGGCACGGCAATATCATACCGCAAGAGGATAACAGAACGAACTCGAAGGAGATGAAAGAGCTTCTTGGGTATATGGCAAGACATCATGATGACTTGGAAAAGACTTTCAGCGAAGAACAAAAAGAAATCTTCGAGAAGTTTCATGATTGCTGGAGCGAGTACGCAAGCCTGGGTGAGTGTGCTATATTCTGCTACGCATTCAAGCTCGGTATGAGAATCGCAATTGAAACGTTGACTAAATAAGCGAGAGGGATAGGTTCGAAAGAGCCTATCCTTTAAAACTTGCACAGAATGCGAAAAAATCCTTGCAAATTTACTATTTTGAGTTTTTATTGTTCTTTCCCAATGACCTAAAATCCCTTGCTACGTCTAGGTTTTCGCTCTTTGCTCCTTTTTAAATCGAAACCGTTTATATAATAGGGACATCAAAAAAACCTTAAATTCGCTTCGTGATACAAATCCGAGTCGGCTAATGCAAGTATCCCTCAAATAGTTTTCCAAACGATTGTAGCGAGTTTTATGCCAGAAAAACCGCCTTCTTTTGCCCTAAAATTTAGGGCTATATCCTAATAAAAGTTCACGTTTTTATCTGTAATTATGTAGCTAAAGACAGATACAATAAAAGAGCCACTTTTTTAGTGGCTCAGTTGGGAGATTATTTAGTTTTTCTGCCAGACTTATTGTTTGTAGCATCGTTCAACACATAAGACTGACCAGCTTTTTTTGTAGGGGGCATAGGTTCGCCTTTAACTACAGTTACTTCGTGGTTGGTTTTACCGCCGCGAGGTCCAACTACTCCATATTGACCTGATGCAGGAGCTTTATTTCCTGGTTTTAGAGCCATATAATTTCCTCCTTTCTCGTTTTGTAATATTATACCATTTTTTGTCGTACAAATCAAGCAAAAACTACAATATATTGTAAATAAAATATAAATAATTACTAAATATAGCGAAAAATAAAATCATAAATATTATTAAGATAATTTGTACTAAAAACAAAAACAGTCCTTTAAATCGTACATCTTTTGTGTTATAATAATATCGTCAGGAGGTGAAACTATGAAACTCGACAGAACTCTTATAGATAAAGAAGGTGTGCCTACTCCAGAGGAGATAAAGGCTTATCACGAGAAAAACGATATAACCGTTGCTGGTGCGTTATATGATCCCGAAGAAGCGAGTGATGTTAAAACTGCGATGTTCGTAAAGGCTCGTGACCTTATGCGTAAGGCTTGGCTTAAGGAAATGAAAAAGCTTGGCGGCAAAGCTTCATTTAGAAATTTTACAGAATACTATCCTCCTATGCTTCTCGCAGTGACCGATGAGAATCTAATTGCCGGTAAGGTGGGAGAAATTCTTGAAGACGAAGAGCAAATATCAACGCTTCTTGATGTTGGACTCAACGCTCTCGAAGAGCCGATAATGATGGCTCTGACTGCTTTCTCTTCCTCCATTGGTAAAGAGCTCGAAGAGCTTACGGATGACGAAGTACATATAGTGGTAGATAAAATCGCAACAGAGTTCTTAAATACAATGGTCGGCACACTTATGAATGCTCAAAAAGTTCCGGAAATTATTGAAGCTTCAAAGGAGACAAGCGAAGACGAAGACTTCAACCAGGCGATTGCCAACAACTACAGTAAAATGGATCACGATAAAGCTAAGAATCATACGCGAACAGAGGTTGGTGAAATTCTATCTCTCGATGCTATAATGGATGATCCGGAAAGTGATTTCGAGCCCACTGTAAATGCTCTCGATAACACTGCCGATAGCGGTGACGTTGAGATAATGAATTACGTGATGGATGAAGAAAATCAAAAATTCATTAATAAGTTTCTAAAAACTCTTGATACAGAAGACTGTAAGATATTTCTTCTTCGTGAGAAAGGTCGCAAGCAAGCTGATATTGCAATGGATCTGGGATATGCAAATCACAGCGTAATATCAAAAAGACTAAAAAAGATATACGAAAAATATAATGAATTTAAGAAAAAGAATAAGATGTAATTACATTTGCCCTTCGGGAGTTAGCTCTCTCGGAGGGCTTTTTTGTTTTGTCGAAAAAAATTTTAAACTTTTTTCAAAAAATTGGAACATTTTGCCTTTCTAATGTCGGGGAATAAGTAGAAGGGATAGCACCTGCGAAAATCGCGGGTGTTTTTTCTTCCGCTGAAAGCTGCGGAGTGCGGTAGTGAGTAAGCACAATTGAATAGTCTGCGACGGAGATACTGTCTGATGCTCTCTGCCATGACAGCAGCTATCGTGAAGAGCGAAAGCTGTGCCAGGGAGAAAGATGCGCAGTGCGCATTCCGAAAGGAGTGGCGAGCGGAGAAGATAAGGATTGACAACGTGGTCAGAACCGTAAAAGCGGGGTGGGCATAGGAACAACGTCGATGTACAGACAAAGGCGAAGGGAGATTTGAAGTAGGAACTTTCTCTCTTGCGGAAGGTCAAACTTCGCCAGTCAGAAATCACTATACGATTTCAAGCACGAGTAAATTAAGAAAGGAGGAACATATTGAAAAATTATTTTCAGGTGCAGAGCGATATTTTCAAATACGATTTGTCACCATACGATTTAGCAGTTTACGCTAACCTTGCGATGAGGAGAAACAGAAAAACAAATACCGCATGGCCGGCGGTAGCAACGATAGCAGACGAATGTAATATGGGCGAATCTACCGTTCGCAAATCTATTCAAACTCTCAAAGCAAAAGGACTGATAACAGTGCGTGCAAATTATCAGCCGACACACAGAGGCTTCAATAGACAGACTGCAAATATCTACACGATACCGGCGCTGGATGCAGAGAGTGTTGCGGCCCCCACTTGCAAAGACAATGGGGTGTCTCTTACGGGTGGAGAGGAAATAAATACAACTAAAAATAATATAACTAAATTTATTGAACCATTTTCATCTGAACTAAGATACGACGATGACGAATTCGAATGGTACAGAGATTATTGTTATTTTGATCCGTCAAGAGATGAAGCTTATCCGACAAGCGATATAAAGGAATTTGCAAAAAGAACTCTTGATGCGCTCTGGATGAAAAAGTCAATTACCGTTGACGGTATCAAATATTCAAAGCAGGATATAAGATACCTTATGATTGAAAAGATGATGCCCGACCATCTTGACTCGGCAATCAAAACCTTGATGACTTCAGGCGAAGTAACGCATCCTACGAGCTATCTTATGACCTGTGTAATATCCGAGATATTAAACTCGGGTGCTTACGCAGATATTGAATACGCAAAGTATAGAGGAGCAGTATAACGCTTTACATAGTATTTTGCGAGTTTCGCCTTTGTGTTACGGACGCCTAAATTGGCGTCCTCAAAGGCATCGGGCTAAGCCCATACCCCTATGACGTTTACGTCATAACTTCTGCACTCGTGCAGAAACTTCACTGCGGAATAAATTCCGCAACTTCACTTTGCGCAAGCAAAACATCACGTCTTACTTAGCAAGACACATCACTATAAAGAAAGGAAATTAAATGCCCAAAACTGAAATACTGAAATTCAGAGTAACACCCGAGGAAAAAGAAATCCTCGAAGAAAAAGCATACGGCTCGTACAGAACTATGAGCAGATATCTGCGCTACTGCGCTCTTGATAAAGAGATAATCGTTGTGCCAGGTGCTGACGATATTGCTGACGAGCTTCGCAGAATAGGTAACAACCTAAATCAATTAACACGCGCTGTCAATTCCGGATATGCGCGTGAAATAAATCTTACGGAAACGAAAAAGGAGGTAGCTAAGATATGGCAATCGTTAAATTCATTACGTCGAAATGCTCGATGAGTTATATCTTCAAATACATAATGGACAATGAGAAAACAGAAGATAAACTCATCTCGGGTGTCAACTGTTCTCCCGAATCCGCATTTGATGAATTCACTTACGTGAAAGAAAAGTTCGGTAAAATAGACGGACGGCAGTATTATCATATAATACAGTCGTTCTCTCCCGATGATGATGTGACACCCGAAATGGCACACGAGATTGCTTTGAAGTTCGCGGAATGCTTTCCCAGATTTCAAATCCTAATCGCAACGCACACAAATAAGGATCATATACATACGCACTTCGTTATGAACTCGGTTAACTTTGAAACGGGTAAAAAGTTTCACCAAACCGAAAAGGAAATGGAAGAGCGCAAGAGATATTCAAATCGCCTTTGCCGTGAATACGGACTCTCCGAAACCGAAGTTAAATCCGATTACAAAAACATACCAAAATGGAAGCTGGAGCTTCGAAGAACTGCTCTTGCCGCTCTCAAATGGTCTCGCTCAAAGGAAGAATTCATTGAGTATATGGAGAACCACGGATATAAGGTTAAGTGGGAGGACGGATATAAATATATCACCTTCACAACTCCCGACGGTCACAAGTGCAGAGATAATAAACTCTTCTGCGACCAGCTGCTCAAAATAAATATGGAAATATATTTCCGTCTCGGTGGTTGCGACTCACCTATCGCGGAGCATTACGATGAGCATAAAACTTATATCTACGAAGGCTTCGGATATACTCCCGGAACGAGACTCTTAAATCTTCTCGGTGATTTATTATCAATAGACCCCGAGGACAGCAACGGATATACTCCCGAAATGCTTACAGAGCTCGAAAAAGAAGACATCGAAATACTCGAAGAGCTTCTCGGCAGAAGAGTTGAGCCTAACGCATTCCTCCATTACTCAACGCGTGAGGAATACGAGCAGAGCCAGGGACTATCGTGGTCGTGGTAAATTAAATAAGTCTAGAGTGATAACAATTCAAAATCGGTCTGGACTTCGCAAATCCTTTGTGATATTGTGTTGGTACACAGAGGATACGTCACAAACAACACAAGTAATGAAAGAAAGGAAACATATGAAGAAGGAAAATAAACTCGAAATAGAATCCGTATCCTACGAGTACGTTGGTACGGATAAGGAATTCAACGCATTCTTAAATAACGTTATCAGAGAGTACATCGACGATGACAAAACGAGCGTAGAGCTTGTATTCGAAACGCATATCGAAGAAATAAATATTGCGCAAATGACTATTAAAATTTACAAAACAAATATAGAAAGGAGAAAAAACAAATGAGAGTATGGTTATACTACCGACTTTCACGTGACGATGACCGTGAGATGAACTCGCTCACAAATCAGCGTAAAATACTTATCGAATACGCTGAAAATAACGGACACACGATAGTGGGCGAGTCATACGACGACAACGTCAGCGGAATGACCTTCGACAGAGAAGGCATCGAACAAATCTACGAGGAGGTGGATAAGAAAAGCATAGACGCGATAATCGTAAAAGACCTATCCCGTCTTGGAAGACACAAAACGCAAACAGCTGTGTTTATCGACTTCCTAAGGCAAAACGAAGTGCGTGTTCTCTCGGTAACCGAGAACATAGACACGAGTAACGAAGATGACGAGCTTATGATAGGCTTCAAGGGCATCTTCAACGATATGTACTGCCGAGATATCTCTCGCAAAATCCGCGCGGGATATAAGCAGAAGCAAAAGGAAGGAATAGTCATCATTCCTCCGATGGGTTACTTCAAGGACAAGAACACTAGAGAGGTCGTAGTCGTTGAAGAACAAGCAGCCATAGTGCGTAGGATATTCGAGATGTACACCTCGGGCTACGGACTCAAGGCTATTGCAAAAATCCTCAATGACGAGGATATAAAAACACCGAGCTACTATCAGAAGCAAGTGCTCGGCAAAAGGCTCGGCTATAACAAACCCGAGATAGCTCACCGCTACCTTTGGATAAACACGACAGTGAAGCGTGTGCTCCAAAATGAGTTCTATACGGGAACTCTCGTATGCCACCAGTCATACACGAATAAAATAAACGGTGTGCGTAAAATGCTTCCGCCAGAGGAACATTTTCGCCACAAAAAACTATGTGCCTGCAATCGTATCGCGTGAGATATGGGAACAGGCACAGTTTTTATTAAAGGATAAGGTGGAAAAGAACGTGAGAGCTTCAAAGGACGCTCCCTGCCACAGATACGCGGGACTTATCGAATGCGGAAACTGCGGATCGAATTTTGTATGCCGTAGAAGAAAATCGGGAGACAAAATAATTCTGCAATACACCTGCAACGGTTATCACAGATATGGTAAGGGAGAATGTACTCCACACACTATAGGCGAAGCAGACCTCGACAAGCTCATTTACAAGGAGATAATGAGCATCAAAAAGGAAGCCGAGAAAAACTACAACAGCATAGAGGGCGAGGTCAAGCGATGGCTCTCAAAGCGGAACACCGCAGAAAAGAAAATAGCCGAGCTTACGGCAAGGCTCGACCAGAGGAGAAAAGACCAGCAGCTGATACTTCTCGAGCGAATCCGCGACCGAGAGCACGCGGAAATTTACGATGAGATGCTCAAGTCCTGCGAAGCGGATATAAAGAGCTTCACGGGGCAAATTGAGGACATTTGCAACTACGATGAAACCATCAAAAAGCGTAAAGCTGAAATCAAAGAAGGCATTGATATGCTCGACGAGATAATCCGAAACGGTGCGATAAGCGACACGAGCCTACGAATGCTTGTCAAGAAGATTATCATAACCGAGCGAAAGGGAAAGCTGAAAATCAAAATTCAGCTGAATGCCGACTTCTCCACACACATAGACTTCCTGCACGACGATGACGATCCGATGTATAAAAGCCACGGAGATATCTTAGTTGTAGAGAAGTAAAAAACGATGGCAGACGCACTACCTTGAAAGAAGTGAATTATACAAAAATCCACGATTTCAACGATGCGTCTGCCAACAAAATGAGAAGAAAAGAAAAAAAGCAAAAAGCCTCGAAAACGTAGTGTTTTCAAGGCTTTTTAGGCTTGGTGCGGACGACGGGACTTGAACCCACATGAATCGCTTCACTGGAACCTGAAACCAGCGCGTCTGCCAATTCCGCCACGTCCGCATTTTATAGTTTCGTCCTCTATTTTTACGCGGGAAGGACACCCGAGGCGGTGCTTACTATTGAGTTAGACTCTTTCAGCATATTCCGCAAGTTGTATAAAAACGCATTTCTGCGAATTTATCTTGAGTTACACAGAGGTGACGTTACCTGAAACCAGCGCGTCTGCCGTTCCGCCACACCTGCTTATTTAGTTGAAAATTGAAAGTGGAAAGTTGAAAATTATTTAGAGGATTTGACAATGCTTACTAAAATCTTTTCAAGCTCTACACAGTCGTTTAATATGGAAGCAGCTTCGGCTTCTGTCAGGTAACTTGTTGAAGTTAAAAGTCTGATCCAATATTTTGTTTCTGATGCCTATTTTAAGGCAATGCTCATTTTTGACACAAAGTCCGGAGTGCTTTGCGCTTGCTCTGCTTCCGCAACGTTTGCGCCTATACTCGTACCGCTTCTTAAAAGCTGATTGGATAGAACGAATTCTTTTTTAGTTTCGTTTAAATGCTTATAAAGATTCACGATTCTTATCGCAAACGCAAAAGATTTTTCTTCGATTATGTTTGCCATGCTCGTATCTCATAATTTTCAATTTTCCATTTTCAACTTTCAATTCTTAATAACATTTCTTCTTTTCAAAAATTCCTTGAGTTCTTCGACGGTTGCGCCGGAGAGGGAAGATTTGTCGATTATGAACGCTTGATTTTTGGAAATGAAGAGGTATACGTCACTATTTGCTTCCGCGTATTTTACGATAGCCGAATAGCGAAGCTCGGAGACTTCTTTGCCAAGCCTTGTGTCAGCGCTTATTTTGAGGTAGTCGTGATAAAATTCAAAATTGACGGTTGAATTTAATGCGGGGGACTTTTTGATAGCGGAGCGGGGAATTACGAAGTAGGTAATAATCGAAACTACATCTATCAAAACAATCAAGGCTACAAGAAAAATCTCAAAAAGACCAACGTCTCCCATCGAAAGAGAAAGAGCAAACGCCATACCGCACATAAGCGTACTTACAGCTAAAAGAATCCAGAACCACAGTTTTTTCTTAGCAACAAAAATATTGAAGCCGTAAAGTCTTTCATAGGTATATACCGTAGCAGCTGAAAACTCCATATATTCCCTCCGATATGCAATACGCATTTAGTATAATACCATAAAAAGAGGCTTTTGTCAATAGAATTTTCGCTGAAAATATAGCTCAAAAAAATAATTTTTGAAAAGTTTTGAAAAAGTATTGACAAACTGCTGCAAATCGTATATAATACTTTAGGTATCCTAAGACAGCAGGTTCCGGTAAAAGCGAAAGCTTTCCTGCCGAGGTGTGACAAGTTGAATAGAAATTTTCTGTTTGTCCTTTCTCGGAGGTAATTTGCGCCTATCGGAAAGGATTTTTTGTTTTAAATTTTTATGGAGGTGGAACAATGCCCAGTAATAAGATTCTTGAAGAGAAAAAGCAAGTCGTAGAATCTCTTGCCGCTAAGATTCAGTCCGCGCAGGCAGGTGTTCTTGTTAATTACGAAGGTATCAAGGTATCCGAGGATACAGAACTTCGCGCAGCTCTTCGTAAGGCAGGCGTTGAGTATACCGTTATGAAGAATACTCTCACAGGCAGAGCGTGCGACATCGCAGGCTATGGCGACATGAAGCAGTATCTTTCCGGTATGACTGCAATCGCAACAAGCCAGGATGATCCTCTAGCACCCGCTAAGGTTATGAAGGAATTCGCTGACAAAATCGAGTGCTTTGAAATTAAAGCAGGTTTTGTTGACGGCGGTGTTCTTGACGTAGCAGGCGTAGAGGCTCTTGCAGAAACTCCTTCTAAGGAAGTTCTCGTTGCTAAGATGATGGGAAGCCTTATGTCTTCTCTTTACAGCTTTGCTTATGTTCTTCAGGCAAAGATCGACAAAGAAAACGGTGGCGAAGAGGCTGCCGAAGCTCCTGCAGAGGCTTAATTCTGTAAACATAATATTTGTATTAATTTAAGTATAATTTTCGGAGGATTTTAAAATGAACGAAAAGACAACTCAGATTCTTGACCTCGTTAAAGGTCTTACAATTCTTGAACTCGCTGATCTCGTAAAGGCACTTGAGGAGGAATTCGGCGTATCCGCAGCTCCCGTAGCAGCAGCTCCCGTAGCAGGCGCTGCAGCAGCAGCTCCCGTTGAGGAGAAGACCGAGTTTGACG
>JAZQKG010000029.1:0-6776 GCA_045542035.1 Eubacteriales bacterium
AAGAAGAATGAGTTAAGTCCCATTCCGCAAGCCTGTGCAAAAGGAAGTCTTGCCCAGAATGCGTAAAGCAACGTTCCCACTACAGCGACAAGTATTGATGCAACGTAAACAGCGTTCCAGATTGAATCAAAAACTCCGCCAAATGTAAAGCCTACAACCTGGTTAGGATTCGTTACAACAATGTACGCCATTGCGAAGAAGGTCGTAAGACCTGCAACGATTTCTGTTTTGACAGATGAACCGCGCTCGCTGATTTTGAAAAACTTATCAAGTTTTGCAAGAAATGACTGCATTGATTTTTTCTCCTTTATTTTATTTTTTGAATAATTAAAGCTCTCTACCTTAATTATTAAATACTCTTTTATTTTAAATCAAATGCAATTTTTTTACAATTCGCAAATGTTACAAAAAAATGGACAAAATATTAGCAATATTGACTTTTTTAATAATTTTTTAAAATTAAATAACAACATTTTCCATTTTTCATAAACTGAAAATAGCAATAAAAATTTAAAATTTCCTTCATTTCCCTGTTTAAGATAAAGATGTATTAGGAAGAATAAGAATAGCGACAAAAAGAGGAGAAGAAAATTTTTCGTAGGATAAAAAAATGAACATAAGGCGCGGTGATATTTATTATGCTGACCTAAGTCCTGTTGTCGGCAGCGAGCAAGGAGGATTAAGGCCGGTACTTATAGTGCAAAATGACGTTGGAAACAGACACAGTCCAACTGTAATAGCTGCAGCGATAACTTCAAAAATGGGAAAAGCAAAGCTCCCAACACACATAGACATTCCGGGAATTGAAGCCGGACTCGCAAAAGACAGTGTCATTCTGCTTGAGCAAGTACGAACAATTGATAAAAAAAGGCTGAAGGAAAAAATGGGTCATCTTGACGAAGGAACAATGATACACGTCAACAATGCAATACAAGTAAGCTTCGGTCTTATTGAAGGCGGACTCGTTTAAAACCGAGCCGCCTTAATTTTTTCGTCATAAAAGCAGATAAATGAACATAGGATTAAACAAAAGATTATGAAAGTTAGGTAAGGTCAAGAATATGAATCAGTATACCCCCGAAGGAAATTTAATATCCACGTTTCAAAACCACGAGCTTATCTCCACGTATAAAGGTCTTGAAAAGGCTCTTGAAAAACAAATAATACTCGAAGCTCCCGTAGTTATGTGCGACCATAATTTTAATCTTCACGTCTCACTCGGCTCAAAGATTCGAGGTATTATTCCGAGAGATGAAGTGCAGTTTTCTCCCAAAGAAGAAACAAAAGATATCGCAATACTCACAAGAGTCGGTAAACCCGTTTGCTTTAAGGTCGTCGGATTTGAAAAGGATGCTGTAGGCGAAACAGTTGCTATTCTTTCTAGAAAAAACGCTCAAAGAGAATGTATGCTGAATTACATAGAAGCACTTGAGCCGGGCGACATAATCCCGACAAAAATAACGCATCTTGAAAATTTCGGCGCATTTGTTGATATCGGATGCGGTATTATTTCATTACTTTCAATAGATTCAATATCCGTTTCAAGAATATCTCATCCATCAGCAAGACTGTCCGTCGGAGACTCAATTTATACCGTTGTCAAGAACATTGACGATTATGGAAGAATTTACGTTTCTGAACGGGAGCTTCTCGGAAGCTGGGAAGAAAACGCGTCGCTTTTCTCCGAGGGTCAAACAGTTAAAGGAATAATAAGAAGTGTTGAAAGCTATGGAGTTTTCGTTGAACTCAAGCCAAATTTAGCGGGACTTGCAGAATATAAAGACGACGTTGTAGTAGGACAGACCGCAGCTGTGTACATAAAGAGCATAATTCCCGATAAAATGAAGATAAAACTGATAATAATAGATTCTCACGACGCTCCGGTATTTCCCGAGCCGCTTAAATATTTTATAGATACTAACACCGTCACACATATTGATTCATGGCTATATTCTCCAAAGTCTTGCAAAAAAGTAATAGAAAGCATATTTTAATTCAAAGATATTGATTTTTTAACTTTAATATGGTAAAATCATTTTGATAAGGAGAGTCAAAATGGTTAACATAGGAAATGATTGGGACAATCTGCTTTCGGGAGAATTTGAAAAAGAATACTATCTCTCGCTAAGAAGCTTTTTAAAGAAAGAATATTTCTCAAAACGAATATATCCGAATATGCACGATATATTCAACGCACTAAAATATACGCCGTATCAGAATACGAGAGTCGTTATTTTGGGGCAGGACCCATATCACGGTGCGGGTCAGGCTCACGGACTCTGTTTTTCGGTAAAAGAAGGAGTACCCCACCCTCCGTCACTTCAGAATATATTCAAAGAGCTTAAAGGTGAGCTTGGAATTGAACCGCCCGAGAGCGGAGAGCTTACTGGATGGGCAAGGCAAGGAGTTCTGCTTTTGAACACAACTTTAACAGTCCGTGAATCATCGCCGCAGAGTCATAAAGGACGCGGGTGGGAGATATTAACCGATAAAATAATTTCGCTTATCAATGAAAAAAACGAGCCCGTTGTCTTTATGCTGTGGGGCGGAAACGCGCGAGCAAAAAAATCGCTTATAACTAATAAAATCCACTTAACACTTGAATGCGCACACCCAAGTCCGCTTTCTGCATGGAACGGTTTTTTCGGATGCAACCACTTCACTGCCGCCAATGATTTTTTAAACTCAAAAGGTCTCAAATGCATCGACTGGTCACGAATAAACGCATAATGAAAGCACCCCGTGTCACAAAATCGGGGTGCTGTTTGTTTTACAATGCTTGTATTAAGAAATATCCTATAACGACAGCTCCGAGAACTATTCTATAAATTCCAAAAGGAGCAAAGCTGTGTCTTTTTACGAAATCCATAAGGAACTTAATTGCAAAGAGTGAAACAACAAATGATACCGCCATAGCTACGAAAAGAATAGCAAGTTCAAGTCCCGATACGCTTATCCCCGCTGCTACAAACTTAACAATTTTAAGAAGAGATGCTCCGAGCATAACGGGAATAGCCATAAAGAATGAAAATTCCGCGCTTGCGACTCTCGATACTCCTGTAAGCATTCCGCCAAGAATTGTTGAACCCGAACGCGATGTTCCGGGTATCAAAGAGAGAACCTGAAAAGCTCCGATAGCAAGAGCATCTTTATATGTTAATTCATGTACGTCTTTAATTCTGTATTCATTATTCTTCTTCATTTTTTCGATTAATATAAACGCTACGCCGTATACAATCAGCGCCACAGATACAACAATGT
Source organism: Eubacteriales bacterium (assembly GCA_045542035.1). GTDB lineage: Bacteria > Bacillota > Clostridia > Oscillospirales > CAG-272 > UBA1740. Next base: position 3,262 of record JAZQKG010000029.1, read on the forward strand.
AATTATAAAAGTATTTATCGAAAACGTCGTCTAAAAGTATACCGATTACAGCCGCGGGTAGCACGCCAACTATTACTTTTCCCCAGAGATTCCACGTTGCGCTTCGCTCTTCCCTGCTTTTCTTTTTGGAAAACGGATTGAGCCTGTTCCAGAACAAAACGGGGACTGCAGCGATTGCGCCAAGCTGAATAACGACCAAAAACATTTCTTTAAATTCTTCGGATACATTGAGCTTTATAAACTCATCGACAAGTATCATATGCCCGGTAGAGCTTATCGGAAGCCACTCTGTAATTCCCTCAACTATACCAATAAATATTGCCTTTAGTATTTCTAAAAATTCAATCATAACGACTGTCCTTTCAAGCAAGTCTTATTATGTCGCCCGCCCTCACCTCGAACGGAACCTTCATATAAAATTTCATATAAGGATGACTGGTTGCCTCTATTGGCTCATGATTCTCATTTTTAAGTCCTTCTGCCGTAAACGCAGCTCCTACACTACCCGGTGTAAGAAGCTCTATTCTATCACCTGCGCACATTTTATTGCGCTGGGTGAAAAGCGCTTCTCCGCTTCCCGCATCATATGAAATCGCCATGGCAAGATAAGCCTTGTCCTTAATATATCCTGTCGTTTCCGAAAGATTTGCGTCAAGATGCGAATCAGAGAAATAATAACCGGTAGCATAATCTCTGTGACTGACCGATTCAAGCTCGCGATACCACAAAGGGTCATATTTATACTCGCCGGAAAAATACGAATCAATTGCCATTTTATAAGTGTTTGTTACAACTGCGGTATAATAAGCAGACTTCATTCTTCCCTCTATTTTAAAGGAATCAATTCCCGCCTCAATAAGCTCGGGGATATGCTCAATTGTACAAGTGTCACGGCTTGCCATTATAAAGGTTTCTCCGTTGACCTCTTCAACAGGCATAGTATCTTCGGGCCTTTTTTCTTCTGAGATTTCATATCCTCGTATCGTATAATTCCAGCGGCAAGGCTGAGCGCACATACCTCGGTTTGCATCTCTTCCCACTATGTGCCCGGACAAAAGACATCTTCCGCTATAAGATATGCACATTGAGCCGTGAATAAAACACTCAATTTCAAGTTCTTCGGGTATATTCGATTTTATCGTTTTGATTTCTTCAAGGGTAAGCTCTCTCGCAAGAACAACGCGCTTAGCTCCGAGAGCATGCCATGCGCGGCAATCCGCGGCGCTTACCGCGTTTGCCTGGGTAGAGATATGAATTTCAACACCCGGAAGCATTTCCTTTGCCAACATAAGAACTCCTATGTCAGCAATTATCAAAGCATCAACGGGAATTGACTTTAGTTTTATAAAATAATCCTTGAGAAGCTCGTACTCTCCCTCTCTCGGCATAGTATTTACTGTAAGATACACCTTTACGCCTCTTTGATGAGCGTATTCCACCGCTTCTGAAAGCTCTTCAGGCGAAAAATTATCAGCCGCGGCTCGCATGCCAAAAATCTGTCCTGACAGATAAACAGCATCCGCGCCGTAAAGAATAGCCGCTTTCATTTTTTCAAAATTACCTGCGGGAGAAAGTATCTCTGGTCTTTTCATCATATCATCCTTTCAAATTCGGGATTTATGCGATATATTATAAACATTTTATCACAAAAAACGAATTTATTCAATAGATTGTGGAATCATTATCAAATTAAGCTCCCACGCGGGAACCGAAAGTATCCGTCTTATATATAAATCATATTCGGGATATTTTTCCGTAACGTATTCCGGGATATAGAAAATATCACGGCTTCTGTGATAAAGTGATATAAGCAAATTGGGAAACGAGCTTCTTATCGTTTCTTCCGAACCGACGAGAGCTTCATACTCCGCTCCCTCAACGTCGTACTTAATATAATCCGCATTGCGTATATTCAAGCTATCAATAGAAATCAGCTCAACGTCAGACTCGTTATGCTGATATGACGCAGTCGAAGATACCGAAGAATTTCTGTTTCCGCTTCCGATAAATATTCCTTTTTCGCATTTATCCCATACTGCAGCGTTTATCGCATCAACTTTAACCGATGACTCTTCCGAAAATTTCTTGAGCTTCTTGAAATTTCTTTTATCGGCTTCTATAGCGTATATATTGCTTAAATTTTCAAAATATGATATCGCTTCCCTTGCCGTATCTCCGTTATATGCTCCCGCATCTATCACTGTTTTAATATCGCGTCTATTAAGCAACGAATACATCTCGGCTTTTTCCGAGCAACCGTCAAGCAAATAGCTTAATTTTCCGCTTATGCGGTAATTAATAACCGCTGAATATATTTTCCGTGACAGGTCGTCCTTTAATGAATTATAAATCTTTACAATCCTTGCGTAATTTTTGTTATAGTATTCTCTGTCAAAATACTCACTCTCGTCAGCCACGGGCATGTCGGGTATGTACATATCGTATTTGCCGTCTATATCCGAGAGCATCTCAATAACGTCTGAGCGATTTGATGCAAATGAAAGAACTATTACAAAATCGTTATAGGTTTCTTTTATCTCCGAAAAGGATTTTACTCTGTACCCCGCGAAGCTATGCCCTCTTACAAATCCGTCCGATGCAAAGAAATCTGATATCTTTATCCCATACTTTTCAAAGCGTCTTATTAACTTTTCCGCTCCGTTACCCATTCCGTAAACGACAATATGTCTGCTTTCAGCAGCAAGAACATCCCATACGTCGCTTTTGCATGGATACTCAGGCAGCAAATATTTATTTTCCATAACAAATTCCTTTTTTAGAAAAAGCATTGAATTTCAAATTAATATATGATACAATTAAATAAAAAACGAGGTTATAATATGAACTGCTTATTTTGCTCAATAATCAAAGGAGAAATTCCTTCAGCGAAGCTTTATGAGGACGACGTATGCTATGCATTTGCCGATATAAATCCTCAGGCTCCCGTCCACTGCCTTATAGTTCCCAAAACTCATATCGCATCCGCGAACGAGATTACAGAAGAAAATTCAAGCATTGTCGCTCACATATTTTCTGTAATACCTAAAATTGCTGAAAACGCAGGACTTAAAAACGGATATAGAGTTATAACTAACGTTGGTGATGACGGATGTCAATCGGTAAAGCATCTTCACTTCCATCTCATAGGCGGAAAAAAGCTTTCGGAAACAATGGCATAATAGTAAAATAAAGATTAAAGGCAGTGCTTCTCGGCACTGCCTTTTCTGAGTAGGTATTACTGAACCTTCTCTTTAACCTTAGCCGCTTTACCGACTCTGTCACGAAGATAATAGAGCTTCGCGCGACGAACCTTAGCCTCGCGGAATACTACGATCTTGTCAACGTTGGGAGAATGGATCGGGAATGTCTTCTCAACACCTACGCCGTAAGAAACACGTCTTACTGTAAACGTCTCGGAGATTCCGCCGCCATGCTTAGCAATAACGGTACCTTCAAACATCTGAATTCTTTCCTTCTCACCCTCGGTGATACGAATATAAACCTTTACACCGTCA
>JAZQKG010000030.1:0-3971 GCA_045542035.1 Eubacteriales bacterium
GTCATAAATCAACTCCTTGGCTCACAGAACGACATGGCTACGATCCGACTTATCTCTCATCCCAAGGTTCTTCTGCTTGACGAACCGCTGGGAGCGCTCGACCTCAAACTCCGCAAAGATATGCAAAACGAGCTTAAAAATATACAAAAGGCTATAGGCATAACCTTTATTTACGTAACGCACGACCAGGAAGAAGCTCTCTCTATGTCGGATACCGTCGTCGTTATGGCAGACGGAGAAATACAGCAAATAGGAACTCCTACAGATATATATAACGAGCCGAAAAACGCGTTTGTCGCGGATTTCATCGGTGAAAGCAATATTATTGACGGTATTATGCTTGAAGATAAAAAGGTCAGGCTTGCGGGTCACATATTCGAGTGCGTTGACAGCGGATTTGAAAAGAACGAGCCTGTTGACGTTGTCATTCGCCCCGAGGACGTCGATGCCGTAGCTCCGGAAAAAGGTATGCTTACGGGAAAAGTCACGAGCGTTACCTTTAAGGGTGTTCACTATGAAATAATAGTTGATATAAAAGGCTTCAAGTGGATGATACAGTCCACCGATTACGTCGCTTGCGACGCGGAAATCGGAGTATACATAGAACCCGACGCTATTCACATTATGAAGAAATCGAAATATTCCGGAAAATTCGGAGACTACTCATCTTATTCCGACGAAATAGACGAGCTTTCAAATGCAGACAATGCAGAAGAATTTTAAATCAGTAAGTAGGTTAAGAAATGAAAAAAAACAAATCACTAATGCGTTCTATAGCTGCAGCTCCCCATATATTTTGGGCTGTGCTTTTCATACTTCTGCCTCTTTTTATCGTCGTTTATTACGCATTTACGGATTCTGAGGGCAATTTCTCGTTTTCGAACATTGTCTCGCTTCCCGATTATGCATCAATATTTGGTCTGTCAATCGAACTTGCCGTTATAGCGACGTTTGTTTGCCTTATTGTCGGTTACCCTCTTGCTTATATCATATCAAAGGCAAATCCTAAAAAACAGAAGTTCTTTATTATGCTTCTTATGCTGCCAATGTGGACAAACCTTCTTATCAGAACCTATTCCATAATGGCAATACTTGATAACGGCGGTATTCTCAATACCCTTCTTGGAACCTCAATGAAAATCGTAGGAACAAAAGGCGCCGTTATATTCGGCATGGTTTATGATTTTCTGCCGTATATGGTTCTCCCGATATACACCTGCATATCTAAAATAGATAAGAATATGTGGGAAGCCGCATCAGATCTCGGATGCAATAACTTTACGACACTTACAAAAGTTATACTTCCCCTCTCCCGTTCGGGTATTGTTTCAGGAATAACCATGGTGCTAGTGCCATCCATAAGCACGTTCTACATTTCTCAGAAGCTTGGCGGCGGAACGTTTGAGCTTATAGGAGACACAATTGAAAGACAGTTCGTTTCGGGTGCCCTGAACGTAGGAGCGGCAATATCTCTCGTTATGATGGTACTTATCGTAATATCTTTGACGGTTATGAATAAGTTTGGAAACGGTGACGAAGGAGGTATAATAGTATGAAAAAATACGCTTCAATTATCTATCTCTGTATCGTATTTGCAATTCTTTATATACCGATACTCACGGTTATACTCTTTTCGTTTAACGCAACAGAGAGCACCGCTAACTTTTCGGGATTCAGCTTCTATTGGTACGCTGAGCTTTTCAAATCAGAGGATGCCTGGATTGCGCTCAGAAACACTTTGATTCTCGCCGCACTTTCTGCCATAATTGCAACGGTCATAGGAACAGCCGCCGCTGAAGGAATTTATAAAATGAGAAGCAAACTTTTAAAAAGCGCTGTAACCTCTGTAACTAACATTCCGATGATGAATCCCGACATTGTCACAGGTATGTCTATGATGCTTTTCTTTGCAGCAGTAATGGCTGTATTCAAAATATCTAACTATAACGATATCGGATTCCTTGCCATGCTCATTGCGCACACCACGTTCTGTCTTCCTTACGTTATTCTATCGGTTTTGCCAAGAATAAACGAGCTTGGCGATACTCTTTCCGAGGCGGCTTTAGACCTTGGGTGCACACCCGTGCAATCTTTTTTCAAGGTTAAGCTTCCAAATATACTACCCGGAGTTCTTTCCGGTATGGTTATGGCGTTCACGCTTTCTCTTGATGATTTCGTTATCTCATATTTTGTCGGTCCGACGAATTTCCAGACGCTGCCGCTTCTTATATATTCGATGACGAAAAAAACGGTTAAACCCGATATGTACGCTCTTTCTACCATAATAATAATCTCCGTTTTCGTTCTGCTTATCATTTCAAATATGAAAAGCACCAGAAAACTTTCACCGTCGCATGCAAAGAAAAAGAAAGGCAAAGAGGTGTAAGCGAATGAAAAAGATATTTATAGTTTTTATATTCGTTGTTCTCTCGCTCTCTCTGTTTTCATGCAATGGTGATAAAGCAAACAACGATGGAATAACGTCGGTAGAGGATATAAATCTTCCCGAATATAAAAAGGGCGAAACTATTACGCTGAACGTTTACAACTGGGGTGAATATATTTCCGACGGCTCTGAGGATTCATTTGACGTTAACAAGGAATTTGAAAAATATTTCAACGAGAATCTTTCGGATAAATACGGCGGAATAAAAATAAAGGTTGAATACTCCACCTATCCTACAAATGAGGATATGTATTCAAAAATAACCAACAGCGCAGTATCATACGACGTAATTGTTCCGTCTGACTATATGATAGAAAAGATGAAGGACGAGGGTCTCCTTCTTTCCTTCGATACCTCTACTCTTTCAAATTACGGTAATATTCCCGAGAACTTTAAAAATGCATATTACGATATTGATAACTCGTTTTCTGTTCCGTACACTTACGGAATGCTCGGAGTTATTTACAATAAAGCAGGTGTTGATCCCGAGGACGTAGAAGAAAAAAGCTGGGGTCTTATGTGGAATGAAAAATATGCCGGAAATATTCTGCAATTCAACAATCCGCGCGATGCGTTTGCTACGGCTATGTATTATGCCGGTCTTGACGTAAACTCCGCTGATCCTGATGTTTGGGATAAGGCGCTTGAGCTGCTAAAGGAACAAAAGCCCCTTCTTCAAGGCTACGTAAACGATGAAATATTTAATAAAATGAAATCAGAATCCGCGCTCGTTGCTTCATATTACGTCGGTGATTTCCTTACTATGACGGACGAGCAGGAAAATCTTGATTTTTACTATCCCAAAGAGGGCGTTAACTATTTCGTAGACGCTATGTGCATTCCTTCCTGTTCATCAAATCCTCATCTTGCAAAAGAATATATCAATTATATGATTTCCGAGGAGCCGGCTGTTGCGAACGCAATTTATATCGGTTATGCATCGCCTAACACCGCTGTAATTAACAACGAAGAATATATTGAAGCAATTAATGAATACACATATGAGGGTCAGAACGGAGAAACCGCATACGATCTTCTTTATAACTATACGCCTGACACTGTAAACGCCGGGTACAACGCGCTCTTCCCCGACAAAACAGATCCTGCGTGCTACAGAAATTTTTCAGCGGATATCCAGTCGCGAGTAAATACTCTCTGGGAGGACCTTAAGATAACCGGTTCAACTGAGCTTTGGGTACACATTGCATCCGCAGCAATAATAGGCGCATTCGTCATATTCGCTGTATATAGCACTTATATAAAAAAGAAGCGCTCGCGCGACTACCGAATGCGTGACAAAGCAAACAAAAAAAGCGTCTAAAAGAAACAAGAAAAGTTTCAAACATATTGACAAACTGTAACAAATGGTGTATAATACACTTGCAGGGGAGCTTGTATAAGCAGGCTGAGAGGAAGTTGTTTACTTCGACCCGTAACCTGATGCGGATAATGCCGCCGTAGGAAATATGTATATGAGATTATAAAGTCGGATCGTAGCCATGTCGTTCTGTGAGCCAAGGAGTTG
>JAZQKG010000031.1:0-24276 GCA_045542035.1 Eubacteriales bacterium
ATAAGGAGAACAAAAATGGCTAACATTAAGTCTGCTAAAAAGCGTATTCTTGTAAACCAGGCAAAGGCACTCCAGAACCAGATGGTTAAGAGCCAGCTTAAGACTGTAATTAAGAAGTTTAATGCTGCTGTTGAAGCAGGCGATAAGGCTGCCGCTTCAGAACTTTACAGACTTGCTGTTAAGAAGGTTGACCAGGCAGTTGCTCATGGAATTCTTCACAAGAACAACGCAGCTCATAAGAAGTCTGAGTTCACACTTAAGTTTAATAAGATGGCGTAAAGCTGTTAAGACTCGCATTAACCCGGCGAGTCTTTTTATCTTTATATCTATTGACTTGAATTTTAATATATGATATAATTATTTTCATAAGCTGATTAAACGTAGAATATACTGTTATAGGAGGTCAAGATGCCGAATTACGAAAAATTAAGTCCTGAAATTTCCGAGCGCATACGTGAAGACATTGAAAAGGGAACAAGACCGAATTTTGCCGCTAAAGGTTCTGCCGCAGTAAGAAGAAATCCGCTTTACGATAAAGAATCCGTATGGCGCCCGGCATACGTGCGTGACGTGGATAAAATTATGCACAGTCCATATTATAACAGATATACCGACAAAACGCAGGTTTTTTCCTTTTATAAAAACGATGATATAACTAGGCGCGCTCTTCACGTTCAGCTTGTATCAAGAATCGCTCGTTCTATTGGTGCTGTGCTAAATTTGAACCTTGATTTGATTGAAGCGATAGCTCTTGGGCACGATATTGGACACACCCCGTTCGGTCATGCGGGCGAACGTTATATAAGCGAAGTTTTTCATGCGGAAACAGGAAGATATTTCAATCATAACGTTCACAGTGTTCGTGTTCTTGACGGTATTTTTCCTCTTAATATAACGCTTGATACGCTCGACGGTATTATAACGCATAACGGTGAGTTTGAAATGCATGAATATAGGCCTTCCGTAATGCCTAATTTTGACGCGTTTGATAAGATGGTTGAGGATTGTTATGTTGATGAAAAAAATATAGCCAAAATTATTCCGTCAACACTTGAAGGATGTGTTGTGCGCGTGTGTGACATAATTGCTTATCTTGGAAAAGACAGGCAGGATGCAAAAAGAGCTAAGTTTGTGGAGTCTGACCTTTCGCTCGGCGATGCCGGAATCGGAACGATAAATGCGGAGATTATAAATAATCTTGAGGTTAATATAATTGAGCATAGCTACGGAAAACCGTATATAATGATGGACGAAGAGCATTATCTTGGAATGAAGGCTGCTAAAAAGACAAACTATGAGCAGATATACAAAACCGAGAAAATTGAAAAGGTTCTTGACGAAACAGTGAAACCTATGATGCAGAAGCTGTATGAAAAGCTTCTTTATGATCTCAAATCTGGAGATAAATCATCACCGGTATTCAAGCATCATATCGATTTCGTATCCGGAAATCATTACGCGTCAAAAACTCCGTATATTGAGACTGAGCCTAATCAGATAGTAGTTGACTATATGGCTTCCATGACTGACGATTATTGCACCGAGCTATATAAATTCCTTTTTCCAAGCAGTAACGTTGATATTAAGTATCACGGATATTTTGAGGATTTGATGTAAAAACATTATGAATAAGAAAAATGCGGTATACATTTTTGTGATAAACCGCATTTTTTTATTAAATTAAAAACTACATTAGATCTTCTTTTTCTGAGCCTATTGGGTTTATTATACTGTAACCAACGTTTACGAGGTGATCGGCTACGCGCTCAAGTCCAGATATGGCAGATGAATAGTACGGACTTACTTCCATGCTGCAATTACCTTCGGCAAGACGGGAGAAGTGATTCCTTGTGAGAGCTTTTTTCATTCTGTCGACTTCGTTTTCCAAAACTACAAGCTCGGGAAGGTTATCTTTATTCAGATTTTCAAAAGCATCCTTTGCGATATTCAGCATTTGAATTATGCTGTCGCGCATTGCTTTAATATCATTTCTGGCTTTTTTGGAAAACTCTATATTCTTACCAAGCATCTCTTCGCCTATTTCATAGAAGTTTTCCGCATGGTCACCGATGCGCTCAAGGTCGTTAAGAACGTGGAAATACGAACCTATGATTCGCTCATCGCTTTGAGAAGCATTTTCTGACAGCTTAATCAAGAACTTCGTTAAAGCTCCGTTGGTATAGTCTATGATTGCTTCGTTTTCTCTGACTTCATTGCTATTTTCGGTGGAGCCTGTTTCCATTGCCACAAAAGAAAGATTCATGTTTTTTTCTACGAGGCCGAGCATATAGTCCATTTCCTTTTTAACCTGCATAAGCGCGATTGGAGGAGTTGTAAGAAGTCTATCGTCGACGTATTTGAGAGAGCGTGTGTTCTTGATAACCTTTTTATCCTTGATAACAAGATAGGAATACTTGACAAGGTGCTTAGTGAAGGGAAGAAGTATACAAGTTGTTGTAACGTTAAATATAACGTGGAAAATAGATACGCGCATCTGGAGGGACATGGGATCGTTTTCGGGGAATATGGATACTAAAAGCTTGACTGCCGGTTCTTTAAATATCCATATAATCGCTGTAAATAATACTGTACCTATAAAGTTAAATGTAAAGTGAATCAGCGCGACTCGTTTTGAATTGGCGTTTGCTCCGACGGAGGCAAGCAATGCGGTTACACAAGTACCGATATTAGCGCCAAGTATAATAAAGAGCGCAAGTTCAAGAGAAAGAACACCTGTACCAACCATCGTAATAACAACACCCGTGGATGCAGATGAGCTTTGAATAAGCGCGGTAAATATTACTCCCACAAGAATTAAAAGCAGGGGAAAGTCGATTACCGTAAATATGTCTGTAAACAAATTTTCAACGAGAGGATTTCCAAAAGCAGCTTCGCTGCTCATTACATTAAGTCCAACGAATATCAAGCCAAGACCTGAAGAAAGTAAACCGGCAAGTTTAATCTTTTCGTTTTTAAAGAATCCCATCATAACTCCCGCGAATGCAAGGAGATACATAAGCATATTGAAATAATCATTTTTTAAGGCAACAAGTACGCCTGTAATAGTCGTACCGATATTTGCTCCCATGATAATTGGTGCTGCCTGCATAAGAGTCATAACTCCTGCGTTAACAAGTCCGATAACCATAACCGAGGTTGCAGACGAGCTTTGAATAATAGCTGTAACTCCTGCACCGATGCCAACGCCGGAGAGTCGGTTGTTGCTGATTTTTTCAAGCAACCTCTTCATTCCGTTTCCCGCGCTTTTTTCAAGAGCGTCGCTCATAAAGTTCATTCCAACAATAAAAACTCCGACGCCTGCGAGCAACCATATCAGACTTTGTATTAGTTGCAAAATTTCGTTGCCTGATAACATAAAAACTTCCTTTCGTAAAAATACGATTATACTGCATTCTAAAATATTATATCATTTTATCAGTAAAGATGCAGTAAAGAAAGCGGCATGCTCAATCGAGCAGCCGCTTAAAATAAATTATTGATCTGTATCAGTATCTTTTACAGGTAATTTTCCAATTGCATAGGTAGCAGCCATTATTATGCCAACGATAATAAATACGCCGAGCATTCCTACACCCATGTACTTAAGATAATTAACGAATTGGATTGGTTCAAACATATCCTAACACCTCCGTTATTATATAAAGAAACCAAGTATTAACGATCCTGCGATTACAGAAGCGATCTGTCCGGATACGTTAACACCTATTGCATGCATTAAAAGGAAGTTCTGATTATCAGCTTCAAGTCCCATTTTGTGAACGATTCTTCCTGACATCGGGAATGCTGATATACCGGCAGCTCCTATCATCGGGTTTATGGGGTCTTTCTTTAAAAGCTTAAGAACTACGTTAAAGAGCTTCGCAAAAAGAACACCGCCTGCAGTGTCTATAACAAATGCAACTAAGCCAAGTCCGAGGATAAGAAGAGTAGAGAGGTTAAGGAACTTATCTGCGCTCATCTGGAAGGCTATTGTAATTCCAAGGAAAATTGTTATAAGGTTTGCAAGAACCTTTTGCGCCGTTTCAGAAAGAGAATCAAGCACTCCGCACTCTCTAATAAGGTTACCGAACATAAGGAATCCGATAAGAGATGCCGCAGCGGGAACAAATATACAGGTTACAATAGAGATAATGATGGGGAAAAGTATCTTAGTCTTTTTTGAAACGTTCTTACGCTCATATTTCATACGGATCTTGCGTTCATTCTCAGTGGTAAGGAGTTTGATTACCGGAGGCTGAATGATTGGTACCAAAGCCATATATGAATATGCCGCCACAGCGATTGCGCCTATGTATTTTGAGTTTTCACCGCCGCCGAGCAAGGTATTAGCGACAACTATTGAGGTAGGACCGTCTGCCGCGCCAATAATTGAAATAGATGCTGCTACGTCTTCGGGGAAAAATATTGCTGCAGTACATAACGTGAAAAAGATTCCGAATTGCGCTGCTGCGCCAAATATCATAAGTTTGGGGTTGTTAAGCAGTGGGCCAAAGTCGATCATAGCGCCAATGCCGATGAACAAAATTAAAGGGAACAGCTCGTTAGCTATACCTGCATTATATAGGGTTTCAAGAGGCTCTGCTATTCCCGAACCGGGGAAATTCATCAGAATTGCTCCGAATCCTATCGGTAAAAGCAACGTAGGCTCCATTTCTTTTTTTATAGCCAGATAGATTAAAATTCCGCCTATCAGCCACATGATAAGCATTTTCCAGTTTCCGTCTTTTCCAAACTCAAGGATCGGATCAAACAAACTTAACAATTCTTTCATTGTTATTTCCTTCTTCCATTAATTGATTTGCCAAATTTGACAGTAAATTAAGCAATATTTTACCGTATTATAATATCATAAATCCGGTTAAGATTCAGTAAAGAATTAATAAAAGAATAGAAAAAATAAAAAAATATTATAATCAGACGTTCATACGATATCCGATACCGAGTTCGTTGACGATATAACTTATTTCTCCCGGGTGAGCTCCGAATTTTTTTCTGATATTAGCCATATTCACTTGCAATTTCTTGATACTTGCTTCATTGGGATATTCACGCCATACAGCCTTTATTATTGATGCATAAGTCATCATTTTACCGCAATGCTCGGATAGGAATGCTACAATATTATATTCTGTTTGGGTTAATTTGATTTCGCACCCTTTTATAAATATCTGTCTTGCATCGTAGTCGATTACAAGGTTGTCTATTTTAAATTTTCTCCCGGGCAGTCGCCCATCGGTTGGTATGTACCTATAATTTCTGATAGCTGTTCTTACGCGCGCGAGTAATTCATCGGAACCAAACGGTTTTGTAATATAGTCGTTCGCTCCCATATCAAGAAGTTTAACCTTTTCACTTTCTTCACTTCTTGCGGAAAGAATAATAAGCGGAGTCCAGTAATTTATTCTTATTTCCTGTAAAAAGACGCTTCCGTCTTTATCCGGTAAACCAAGATCAAGTATTACAAGATCGGGAATATAAGACGAATATAACGTTTTTGCCATCGCATAATTTTCTGCAACAATAACCTGATAATCATTTGCTTCAAGAAGAGCTGTAACAAAAGTTTGTATATTCGTTTCATCTTCAATAAAAAGTATTTTATATTTATTATTCATTTGATATATCCTCCTCTATGGGAAGCGAAAATCTGAATAGCGCTCCGCCAGATTTGGAATTTTCTGCAGTAATGCTTCCGTCATGTGCTTTAACAATAGTAGCGCAAACAGAAAGGCCTATACCCAAATTCCGCTTATGAGTGTCTGAATCACCGTCGAACTTATCGCTATATCCTGAAAAAATCGTGTCAAGCTTGTCTACATCAATTCCGCATCCATCATCAGATATTTCAAAAATTGCTTCATTTCCAATTATAAACACGAGCAGATTTATTTTAGTGAAGCCTTTGGCGTGGTGAACTACGTTTTCAAGAATGTTAATCATAACTTGCTCAATTAATATGGCATCCATGGGAATAAGAATAAACTTATCAGGAAGATTAAGTTCTATTATCGGACTTGGATATCTTTTTCTGAATTTCAAAATTACCGAGTCTATAAGCTCTTCAAGCGCTGTTGGAGTTTTTATAAGTTTTACGCTTCCAGTGTCTATACGGGTGACAGAAAGAAGGTTTTCTACCATGCGTATAAGCCATTCCGAATCTTCCTTTATGCTTTTCGCCATCTGCTTTTTTTGCATATCATTTAGTTTTTCGTAATTATCTATAATGGATGAGCTTGCTCCGTAAATCGTCGTAAGCGGTGTGCGTAAATCGTGTGAAACCGCTCGCAAAAGATTTGCTCGCATACGCTCCTTTTCACCTTCCGTCTTTAATGTTTGCCATTTTTTTAATTTCGTTGTAAACGTACTCGTCAGCAATGATATGATAAGCATTACAATTGCCGAAAAAATGCTTTCCGGAACAGAGAAATCTACGTTGAAATATGGGTATGTAAACGCATAATTGATAGCTATAACGCTAATTACCGTTGATATTATTCCATAAATAAATCCGTTCGTTAAAAGCGATATAATAAAGACGGCAAAAACAAGCAATGTAGTTATATGCTCTGAAATGTCTAATACATTTTGGAGTAATGCGCATATTCCAAATGCAATTGACATAATCAGAAGGGTTAAAGCCGAATCTTTAATGTAATTTCTTGTTTTTTTGCTCATATTGTCCTCCTTTTTATATTCATTATAGTACATATATAAGAAACAGCAAAGGTTTATATATTATTCTATCATAATTTGAGATGATTTTCAAGTTAAAAAAAGCGCACCGTTTGGGTGCGCTTTGAGTAATTAGTTTGAAACGTAGGGAAGAAGTGCCATCTGGCGAGCTCTCTTAACAGCAACTGTAAGCTGTCTCTGATGAAGAGCGCAAGTGCCGGAAACACGTCTGGGAAGAATCTTAGCTCTCTCGGAAATGAACTTTCTGAGCTTAGCTACATCCTTGTAATCAATTCCGTCAACCTTATCCTGACAGAAGATGCAAACCTTCTTTCTTCTGTGTACAGGACGGAAAGCGGGACGCTGTGTATCGTTTCTATCCATCTTGAATAGTCCATTAACCTTTCCGACTCACGTTTTCTATATTTCTCCCGACGCTGTGAGTCTAACGCAGGGGGACAAAGCTGTATTCCCAAATAAATTTAATTAAAAGGGAAGATCTCCGTCGTTTGGAATTTCTTCGAAATTAACGCTGGGAGCGCTGTTAAACGCAGGAGCGCCGTAAGCGTCCGGTGTATAACCGTTTCCAGCAGGGGCTTGAGAAACGGAGCCCTGAGCCGCAGTCTGAGCGGCAGAAGCCACGAAAGAAACTTCATCTGCTACAACTTCGGTAGCATATCTCTTCTGACCCTGGGTATCATTCCAGCTTCTTGTCTGCAACTGACCGCAGATAAGAATAGGATTGCCCTTTTTGAAATAGCGGCTGACAAATTCAGCCTGCTGGCGCCAGGTAACAATGTTGATAAAATCAACAGTCTGCTGACCTTGGTCAGCCTTCGTAAAACGACGGTTAACCGCGATTGAAAAACTGCAAACAGAAACACCGCCTGTGGTCTGCTTGAGTTCAGGATCTGCCGTCATATTTCCGATAAGAATGACTTTGTTGAAACTTGCCATAATTCCGCCTCTTTAATCTAAATTTTATGCTTCTGTTGCTTCTTCAACTTCAGCTACTGCTTCAGCTTCGGTCTCGCTTGTAGCGGGCTCAGCCTTAGCGGCAGACTTTTCGCACTTCGTTGTAGTCATATAACGAAGAACACCTTCAGTAATGCCGAACTGACGCTCGAGCTCCTGAGGGAAGTCTGCATTGCTCTTAAAGGAAACGAGAACGTAATATCCCTCAGTTACGTAGTTGATAGGATATGCGAATCTGCGCTTGCCCCACTCGTTAACGTCAACGTCTGTTGCGTTCTCCTTAACGAGATTTACGAACTTCTCAACGAGAGCCTTGCAATCATCTTCTGCAAGATTGCCGCTTACAGCGAAGAGAGTTTCATAAGAACAAATTTTCTTTTCCATCTGAAATACACCTCCTTATGGTCTTTAAGGCCGTCAGCCGACGGCAAGGGGCGTCGGGATAAACACCCGAACCGATATAATATTCTATCACAATTATCCATATTTGTCAATAGTTTTTTAAAATATATTTCTATATTGTCATTTTTGCTTCAAAAAATATACAATAGAGATGCGGAAAGCCGTTTTGCGTTTTTCTATTGCTTTTTTTTGACTTTTGTGTTAAAATAAAATAACTATTAGCTAATGGAGAGCAATATGAGGGCTGTAAAAGAAAAGGCAAATGCGAAAATAAATCTATATCTTGACGTGATAGGAAAGCGTGATGACGGATTTCACGATATAAAAACAATTATGCATTCAATTTCACTCGCTGATGAAATAACGGTTATGTATTCTCCGTCAGACGTACAAAATATCAGAATATCCATAAAAGGAAATAATTTTTTACCAACAGACGATAAGAATCTCGCGTATCGCGCTGCCAAGCTTTATCTTGATACCGCGGATAAGAATGCAAACATAGATATACGTCTTGATAAGCATATTCCTATTGCAGCAGGACTCGCGGGCGGGTCAAGCGACGCTGCCGCAACGCTTAGAGCTATGAATAAAATATTTAATAAAATGTTCTCTGAAAAAGCTCTTTTTAAAATGGCGGAGAAGCTTGGAAGCGACGTTCCTTATTGTCTTTACGGTAAAACGGCTCTTTGTGAGGGAAGAGGTGAAATTATAACCAAGCTTCCTGACGTTTTAAAGCTGAATATAGTTGTTGCTATAGCAAATGAACACGTATCCACTCCTGCCGCTTACTCGGTCCTCGATTCAATGTATTCGTCTTTTGACGGCAGCGTTGAAACAGGTGGTGAAAAGCATTTTGAATCACTTATGCAGTCTTTAGTCAACGGGAAACTCTGTTACAATAGCATATATAATATATTTGAGTCAGCGGTTTTGCCAAAACGCCCGGGAGCAAATGCAATAAAGAATAAGCTTCTAGAGTTTGGAGCGCAAGCGGCGCTTATGAGCGGAAGCGGACCGAGCATATTCGGTTTGTTTGAAGATGAACGTACGGCTATGAAGGCGTTAATGTGTTTGAAAAACGAAAGTGTAAACGCGTATTTTGCAAAATCAATTTAGTTCAATATTTAATATGATAGGTATCCGATTTTCTCGGGTACCTTTTTTAAAAATAAAGGATAAAATGATTGACAATATATGATTTTTATGCTATAATTTATCAATACTGTTTTATAGCGAAAGGAGAAAGGATAAAGTGCCGTTTGATAGAGATGATTTTTGGGATATTGAAAAACTGCTCCCAAAGAAAAAAAGCACCCTGTCTCCTTTTTCAACGAAAGAAAAGACAGTTGAATTTACAATTTCCGGAACAGAAGGTAAAACAGACGGTAATACTCGTTTGACTGAATCTTTAGCAGTGCGCGAAGAAAACGGAAGTATGACGTATACCTATAGCGAAGGCTTTATTAGAAGCGTTACGATAAAGCGTTTTGTTGATAAATATGATTTTTACGGAAATTTCAGAAAAGCAGCTCTCGTATATTACGATTTTAAAACGCCTAAATGTGAGTTTGTGCCGTTCTTTTCATATATGCCGCAATATACACAGTTTAATCCACAACAGAAAAACTTTTATTTTTATTGGAGAGACTGTGTCAGACGCGGAAAATATATAAAAACCGACTATTCGTATTTTTATCTTTATGTTTATGAAATACTGAATCTGCCCGATAAAATCTCCGCAAAAGACGGACTTTCGATGCTCACTACACTATGGAAAGCATATCGAAACGAGCTGCCGAAGATTGATTCGAATATGTCCCTTTGGGTTCAGGACTACTGTCTCGTTTATAATCTGGCATGCCCGATGGAAGAAATAAGAGAATTTATATTTGACGTTATTGGAGCGGCTGAATTTAAAGAATTTTATCTTTGTAACGTTTCTTCAATGGGCTCTGACGGTATAAGCGCGCTTGTCGCATATCTTTCCGATTATGATTGGAGAAAAGGAAAATACGCCGGAGGAGATAACCGTGAGGTGTATTCAAAACATCTTATGGGCGCTATGGGATTGCTTATAATGGAGCTTTGGGAAAGGGGACAGCTTTTCAGCACCGACTGTGAAACGGCAAAGCTGACGAGAAGTGCTTTTCGCAATTCTTTATGTACTCACAGTGTAAAATGTCAGCTTGAGATAGAGTATATTTCTGTCGCTAAAGCTGAATCTGTAAGAAATTCCTTCACTGCCGCGCTAAAGTATACAGAAAACAAGCTCCGCGCATTGCTTGGAGTTAAGAGCAGGTTGGCAATAAAGGATCTTCCCGATGATTACAAAGCTATTATAGACAGCTACTTCAAAGATATATTTAACAAGGCTCAAAGGGAACACGAAAGAGCATCAATGCCTGAGTATGAAAAGCTTTATGACGCAGAAGACGGAGAACTTTCATTTTCCGGTGCGGATGAGATTGAACGCGCATCTTGGACAACTACAGCGAGACTGGTTGTTGAGTCAGAAGAATCTTCCGAGGACGAGCCTAAAAACAAACCGGAGATACAAAATCCCGTTTCCGAAACTGAGAGCGAGGATAATACGGCTTCTGATAATTACGGACTTTCGGAGCAGGAAATTTTATTCATTAGATGTATTAAAGATGTGAATACAGCTGGGATTAAAGAAATCGCGGCTAAAATAGGTATTGTACCGAACGCCATCGTCGAAAAAATAAACGAGGCTTTTTCCGATGGGTTCGGAGACGTAATAATCGAGGGAGATGACCCCGAATTTACAATAATTATTGATTATGAGGATGATATTGAAGAATGGCTTTCGAAACGAATGAAATAAAAGTACCGAAAAGAATATTAAATACGCTCATCGCATCGCTCACCGCGGGGGTTGTTCCGCGCAGCGGAGCGCCGTATATAGCGATAGGAAGAAAAGAAGAAATAAATTCCTTGCTCGATAATCTGGATACAGTTGCCGAGGGAGGATCTGTAACAAGGTTTCTCATAGGCAGATACGGAAGCGGCAAGAGCTTTTTGATTCAGCTTATAAGGGGCTATGCGCTGGAGCGCGGTTTCATTTGCGCAGATGCTGATTTGTCCCCCGAGCGCAGATTGACAGGCGGCTCAGGCGCGGGACTTGCCACATATAAGGAGTTAATGATAAATATAGCAAGCAAGTCGTCTCCCGAAGGCGGAGCTTTGCCAACGGCTTTGTCGAGACATTTAACCAAGCTTCAAACAGACCTTATATCCGAAGGAATTATGCCGGATAGCGAAAAATTTGAAGAAGAAATTAAAAAGCGTGTATTTCTTACTCTTTCGGAGCTTGAGGGTGACGTTGGCGGATTTGATTTTGCCAGAGTTCTCGGCGAGTATTATATGGCATCGATAAAGGATGACGGGGATAAAAAAAGCGCTTGCCTGCGTTGGCTCAGAGGAGAATTCGCGACAAAAACTGAAGCGTCAAGTATGCTCGGTTTCCGTGTGAGCACTGTTATCGACGATGATAACTGGTATAATTTTATTAAACTTTTTGCCTCTCTTTCCGTAAAGCTTGGTTATTGCGGATTAATACTCTTTATCGATGAATGCGTTAATTTGTACAAAATACCAAACAGAATTTCAAGAGAAGCAAATTACGAAAAAATATTAACTATTTTTAATGATACGCTTCAGGGCAAAGCAAGAAATCTTGGAGTTATATTCGGTGGAACTCCTCAGTTCCTCGAGGATACGAGACGCGGACTTTTCAGCTACGACGCGCTTAAAAGCCGACTTGCCGATTCGAAATATTCGGAGATGGGGTATCAGAATCTTTCATCACCCGTGATAAGACTTCGCAGGCTTTCGGATAATGAGCTGTTAGCTCTTGTAAAACGCTTAACCAAGCTCTATGCGCAAAGAGAAGGAACTGATACTCCCCTCGTTTCTGACAGAGAAATAGAGACGTTTATGAATTTTGCGCTCTCAAAAGCAGGCTCGGAAGAAATGATAACGCCTCGAGAAATTATAAGGGATTTTCTTACGCTCCTAAACATCCTTAAAGATAATCCCGGTGCAACTTTTGAATCACTTGTGAAAAACATTGAGTTTTCAAAAAAAGAAGAGGCGGAAACGGTTGCGGACAACTTTACTCCAACACTTAAGAATAAGGTGAGCTTGTTTGATATTGATATTTAAATGAAGGCAGAAAGGAGAACTGTATGACTAGCGCGGATAGAATATTTGCGAGGTTTCCCGATTTTATAAAGGAATATATATACGGTCACGGCTGGACAGAGCTCAGAGAAATACAGCTTGAGGCGGCAAGAGTTATATTTGAAACCGATTCAAACCTTCTCCTTTCATCCTCTACGGCATCGGGAAAAACCGAAGCCGCGTTTTTCCCGATAATATCTGATATAGTAGAAAATCCCCCTGAGGTCAGGTCTATATCGGTTTTATATATCGCTCCGCTGAAATCACTTATTAACGATCAGTTTTACAGACTTGATGAGCTGCTTGATCTTTCAGGTGTAAAAGTTACTCACTGGCACGGTGACGTAGGAGCGTCACATAAAGCAAAGCTTCTGAAAAATCCCGAGGGAATTCTTCAGATAACTCCGGAATCGCTTGAGTCAATGGTTATGAACCGCTCAAACGACATTCCGAGATTATTTGCCGATTTAAGATACGTTGTAATTGATGAAATTCACGCTCTTATTGGCTCGGACAGAGGTAATCAGGTAATCTGTTTGCTTTCGCGTATAGCGCGTCTTATCGGTCATTCTCCGCGTAGAATCGGACTCAGCGCGACGCTTGGAAGCATCGAAGTTGCGGCTGATTGGTTAGGCGCGGGAAGCGAGAGACCTACGGAAGCGCCTGTACCTCCGAAAGCACCTTTAAAATGGAGACTCGGACTTGAACATTTTTATATACAAAATCCTAACGAAGACCAAACCTCGTCACCTTCTCTTGCCACTGCCGAGCAGGCGGATAGAGGGGGGAGAGCAAAGCTTGACCCGGGGTATGAATTTTTATATGATGCTGTTTACGGAAAAAAAGCGCTTGTTTTTTCAAATTCCAGGGAAGAAACAGAATACGTGACGGCAACCCTTAGGCAGATTGCAAGGGCTCGCGGAGGAGATGATATATTTCTTATACATCACGGAAATCTTTCCGCGTCGCTTCGTGAGGATGCTGAGCTTAAAATGAAGGATGACAGTGTTACACGAGCGGTCACCTGCGCAACAGTCACTATGGAGCTTGGTATTGATATAGGCAGACTTGAGCGCGTGGCGCAAATCGGAGCGCCAACAACGGTTTCCGGTTTTCTTCAACGCCTCGGTCGTTCAGGAAGACGTGGAACTCCGCCCGAGATGATTATGGTATATAGGGAAGAGACCCCTTTGCCTAATGCGCCTCTTCACGAAATAATACCGTGGGATTTGCTCCGCGGAATCGGAATTATTGAGCTTTATTCCGGTGAGCGCTTTATAGAACCTCCGAAAGTAAAAAAGATGCCGCTTAGTCTTGCGTTTCATCAAACGCTCAGTATAAGCGCGTCGGCGGGAGAGCTTTCCGCTCGAGAGCTCGCTGAACGTGTGCTTTCGCTTCCTCCTCTCTCGAAAATATCCAAGGAAGCGTATAGGGAATTGCTTGTTTCAATGATAAATAACGATTATCTTGAAATGACCGAAGAGCGCGGAATTATAGTTGGTCTTGCAGGTGAAAGAATAATTAATTCTTATAAATTTTACGCTGTTTTCAAGGATAGCGAGGATTACACCGTCAGATGTGACAGTGAGGAGATAGGAACTATAACGACACCGCCACCCGTAGGTGACAGATTTGCTCTTGCGGGACAGGTTTGGGAAGTTAAGGAAATAGATATGCCCCGTAAGCTTTTATTTGTAAAGGCTGTTGAGGGTAAAATGGAAGTATCCTGGCCCGGTGACAGCGGTGAAATTCATACAAAGCTGCTTCTTGCGATGCGTGACGTTTTGTTTAACGGAAAAAATTACGCTTTTCTTGGCGATAAAGCTAAAGAAAGACTTTCCAATGCCAGAAAAGTCGCGAAAAATGCGGGTATGGATAACAATATGCTGATTTTTCTCGGTGGACAAAGCTACGTGCTTTTTCCATGGCTTGGAACTTGTTCTTTCAGAACTCTCAGGCGTTTTATGCAAAAATACGCATCGGAGCTTGGAATATTTGATATTCAAAGTCAGGGATGCTGTTATATTACCTTCAAAGCAAAGGCGGACGCAGGTAATAACCTTATGTTTAATATACGCAATATAATCGCGAGAGACGGTCTCAATACCGAGAATTTGGTTGCGGGCGGTGAATGTCCCGTTTTTGAAAAATATGATGAATATATACCGCCGGAGCTTCTGCGCTCGGCATATGCCGCGGACAGACTGTCTGCCGATGAAGTTATTTTGAGGTTCGAATAAAATGATATATGATTTAATAGCGCCTTTTTACGACTCAGTGAACAGTGAGATAAATTATTCCGATTGGGCTGATTTTATTGAGAAAATCATTGCCCGAGAATATCGCGGTGATGAGAAAGCTGAGCTTGTGCTTGACCTCGGATGCGGAACCGGAAAAATGACGCTTGAACTTGCTCGCCGAGGATATGATATGACAGGCGTTGATTATTCATACGATATGCTTGACGTAGCTAAAAACGAATCCGAAAAGCTTGGGTTTGGAGAAAAAATTCTTTGGTTATGTCAGAATATGTGTGATTTCGAGCTTTACGGCACAGTAGACGTTACCGTATCCTGCCTTGACTGCGTTAATCATATTACGGACAGGAAGTCGCTCTTAAAATGCTTTGACCTTGTGCATAATTATCTTGTTCCCGGAGGTCTCTTCATTTTTGATATAAACGGAAAGCATAAATTTGAAACTGTCTACGCTGATAATTCGTTTGTAATTGAAGAAGACGGATATATGTGCATATGGCAGAATGATTACAATTCCAAAAACGGAATTTGCGATTTTTATATTACGGTTTTCGAAGAGGATTCAGACGGGAAGTATATCCGTTACGATGAGATCCAAAGCGAAAAGATGTATACGTTAAGAAGCATTTCCGAATGCCTTAAGAAAAGCGGGTTTGAATTTATCGGGGCATACAGTGATTATTCCTTCAAAGCCGCGACGGACAACGACGATAGAATATATATTGCCGCAAGATGTATCAAGTAAAGAAAAGGATTATTGAATATTATGGAAAAAAATAGAGCTTCATCAACAATACTGCGCGGAATGACGAGAGACGGTTCTGCAAGAATACTTGTAATAAATTCAACCAAGATGGTTAATGATATGATATCCGCGCATAAAACTTCACCAACTGCAACAGCGGCGCTTGGCAGAACAATAACAGCGGCGTCTATGGTGGGAACTATGCTTCCGGAGGATAAGGATACTGTTACAATGTCCTTTTCCGGCAACGGAGAAGCCGGAAAAATTATAGCCGTAGCCGATTATTTCGGAAACGTTAAGGGATACATTCAAAATCCGCTTGTAAATCCGCCTAAAAAGGCAAACGGGAAGCTTGACGTTGGCGCGGCAGTAGGCGCGGGAACTTTTTCGGTTGTTAAAGACGTTGGTGGAAAAGAGCCGCAAATAGGAACAACCGAGATAGTTTCGGGAGAGATTGCCGAGGATATTGCGTCATATTTTGCAATAAGTGAGCAAATACCGACTCTTCTTTCACTCGGAGTGCTTGTTGACAAGGATTATTCCTGTCTTGCCGCAGGAGGAGTTCTTGTTCAGGTTATGCCTTTCCCCGACGAACAAACCGTTGACCTTATTGAAAGAAACGCTGCAGACCTTTCAAATATATCCAGACTTATCGAGCTTGGACATGATAATAAATCCCTTGCGGATATAGCAATTCGTGATATTCCTTACGATATATTTGATACCTTAGAGGTTTCGTATAAGTGCGATTGCTCAAGAGAAAGGATGCTTAAAAAAATAAAATCACTCGGTAATGATGAGATTAAAAATATGCTTTCCGAGCAAGAGGCAGAGGGTAAGCCTCGCGAGCTTACCGCAGTGTGCAGATTCTGTAATAGCGAATATACGTTTTCCGAAAAAGAACTTCTTTCATAAATCAAGTCAATCCTTTTCTGCATAAACTGCAGGAGAGGATTTTTTTATGAAAGGCTTGACTATAATGTTTGGAATTAATAAATTTATATCGGAAGATGCTATCGGATTACATAAAAATTATCTTGAAAACTTAAAGCTTGAATATTCTATACTTGAAAAGAGTGTTCCTGAGATAAAAAATATGAGTATATCGGCTTTAAAAAAAGCAAGAAATTTGAGGTATAAAGATGAAATCATAAGGATAAAGGTTGATTTAGAGTGCCATAAGTTGTTTTTTTCTTCATTTGGAAATGAATTTCAGTCCTCTGACGTAATAAAAAAAGCATACGGCACGGAAGCTTCGTTTATATATGATATTTGTAACGAAGCAAAGCAAAGGGAAACCTGTGGATTTTTGATAATAGGACTTGTAAAAGGCAGGATATTCAAGTATGCAGGACAGGATTTAGAAGACGTATTTATCAAAGCAACTCCTATTTTAGCAATAGATTTATATGAGCATTCATATTTTCTTGATTACGGATTTGATAAAAGCGCTTATTTAGAAAAAGCAACAAAATATCTTAATTTAAATAAAATCGATAAGTTTTTGTCTTACAAGGATTGAAATTGTAATATCTGTGTGGTATAATAGCTATGATAATATATAATCAGGAGAATCATCAATGGATATTTTACGCGGAAATGCCGTTGTCGGTCAGTCGGGCGGACCTACGGCTGCTATTAATGCCACACTTGCGGGTGTTATAAAGGGAGCCCTGAAAGCTCAAAAGAACGGTTATATCAAAACTCTTTACGGTATGAGAAATGGTGTGGAGGGATTTCTTAAGGAAGATTTAATTGATCTTACAGATATCTTTTCTGATGAAAAAAAGCTTAACACTCTCGTTACTACTCCGGCGGCAGCTCTCGGCTCATGCCGCAGAAAGCTCAAGGACTATGAGACGGATGCCGATACTTACGCGCAGCTTCTTGAAATTTTTAAAAGGTATGATATAAGATACTTTTTCTATATTGGCGGAAATGATTCAATGGATACTGTAATGAAGCTTTCTCATTATGCCGCAAATCACGATTATGAGATGAAGGTTGTGGGTGTTCCAAAGACGATTGATAACGATTTGGTTGCCACTGACCATACGCCTGGATTTGGTTCTGCCGCAAAATTTGTGGCTACTACTATGAAAGAAGTGCTTCGTGACGTTTCTGTATACAAGATGAAAGCGGTTACAATAGTTGAAATTATGGGACGTGATGCAGGATGGTTAACTGCCTCTGCGGCGCTTACCAAGGTATCAGGCGGTATAGCACCGGATCTTGTTTATATTCCCGAGGTTGCTTTTGACCCCGATGAATTTATCTCATCGATAAACCGTATATTTGAGGACCATCCGGCAGTTCTTGTAGCGGTTTCCGAAGGTATAAGACTTGCAGACGGTAAATACATAGGAGAAGGCAAGGGCGCTACAGACGCATTCGGACACAAGAGTCTTTCGGGCGCGGGTAAGGTGCTTGAGGAGCTTGTAAAAGAAAAAATTGGATGCAAGGTTCGTTCTATGGAGCTTAGCCTTACTCAAAGATGCGCGGGACATATCCTTTCCAAAACAGATATTGACGAATCTTTGGCTGTTGGAGCAGGAGCTGTGGATGCGGCGCTTTCCGGTAAGACCGGTGTTATGATGACTATCAATCGCGCCGAGGGAAAAGAATATTCATCTTCAATTGGGTGCGCTGATATATCGACAATAGCAAATGAGGTTCGCGGTGTTCCTCGCGATTATATAAACGAAGCAGGAAACGGAATAACCGAAAAGGGACTCGATTATCTTCGTCCGCTTATTGTCGGAGAGGTTGAAGTCGAATACGAAAACGGATTGCCTAAGCACATTGTTCTTTAATTTTTGAAAGCTAATTATAGCGGGACTCGTTAATGCGGGTCCTGCTTTCATAAATATTTTTCGACAGGTATTGATTTTTTAAATAATGTGTGCTATAATGTTACTGTATATTAAATATTACTTATCAAGAGCGGCGGAGGGACTGGCCCTGTGAAGCCCGGCAACCTGTAATTTTATAAGGTGCCAATTCCTGACAGATGAGTTGAAATCTGAAGCTCGGGAATCGCTTGATGTGATTTTCGGGTTTTATTTTATTTGAAAGGAAGTTTAAAAATGAAAAGAATGCTATTTACTTCAGAGTCGGTAACAGAAGGACATCCCGACAAAATATGCGACAAGATATCGGACGCTATCCTTGACGAAATTCTTCGCCAGGACCCCGAAAGCAGAGTTGCTTGCGAAACGTTTGCAACCACCGGAATAATTACGGTAATGGGTGAAATAACCACTGACGCCAAGATTGACGTTCAGAAAATCGTCAGAGATACTGTAACCGAAATCGGTTATGACAGAGCAAAATACGGTTTTGATGCTACCACCTGCGCGGTTTTAAGCTCTATACATGAGCAAAGCGCGGATATTGCGCTTGGAGTTGATAAATGTCTTGAAGCTAAGGACGGTGAGATGTCTGACGCTCTTGATACGGGAGCGGGTGACCAGGGACTTATGTTCGGTTACGCTTGCGATGAAACTAAGGAGCTTATGCCTCTTCCAATTTCTCTTGCTCATAAGCTCGCTAAGAAATTGACAGAGGTCAGAAAGAACGGAAAGCTTTCCTATCTCAGACCTGACGGAAAAACGCAGGTTACAGTTGAATACGTAGACGGTGAGCCTAAAAGGGTAGATACAATAGTCGTTTCATCTCAACACAGTCCCGAAATAGATTCTCAGACTATTCGCAAGGACATAATTGAAAACGTTATCCTGCCTGTTATACCCAAAGAACTTATCGACGGAAAAATGAATATATACGTAAACCCAACAGGTCGTTTTGTTATTGGCGGACCGCAGGGTGATACCGGACTTACGGGCAGAAAAATAATCGTTGATACGTACGGCGGATATTCAAGGCATGGCGGTGGAGCTTTTTCTGGAAAAGACCCGACGAAAGTTGACAGAAGCGCTTCGTATGCGGCAAGATACGTTGCTAAAAATATTGTAAAAGCAGGACTTGCAAAGAAATGCGAGGTTCAGATTGCTTATGCCATAGGAATTGCGCGACCCGTTTCGGTTATGATAGACACGTTTGGCACAGCAGTTGTTGACGAAGAAAAGATTTCAAATGCTGTAAATCAGCTTGTAGACCTTCGTCCCGCGGCTATTATCAAAAATTTTGACCTGAGAAAACCGATATATAAAGAGCTTGCAGCTTACGGTCATATGGGACGCGAGGAGCTTGGGGTTAAGTGGGAAGAGTGCGATATAGCCGAGAAACTCAGGACCATTTGCATGTAACACTTTTAATATCTTACGTTTAATTTATAGTAAATCAAAATACCGGAAATGAGGTTGACTCAAGCAGTTAGAGTTAACCTCTTTGATTTTAGTAATTTTTATAAATATCTTGTCAAATATTCTGTTTTTTGATATAATATATTAAAACTATTAAGAAAGGGCTGTCATATGAATGGTATTGAAATTTGTGAAACCATAAAAGGCGTTATAGAAAACGTCGTTTACCATAACGAAAATAACGATTATACCGTTCTTGAGATAGTCGGTTCAGATAATGATTTAATCGTTGCCGTAGGAACGATACCTATGGCTTTTGAAGGGGAAAACGTAACGCTTCGCGGTCATTGGGGATTTCACAAAGAGTTTGGACGGCAGTTTTGCTTTGACAGCTTTGAAAAAACTCTTCCTAAAGAGGTTGACGGAATCCTGCAGTATTTATCGGCAGGAACAGTCAAAGGTGTAGGTCCTGTGACCGCTCTGAAAATTGTAAATAAATTTGGAATAGATTCATTTGACATCATTGAAAACCATCCGGAATGGCTATCGGATATTCCCGGAATAACGATGAAGAAGGCTGCGTCAATTTCTGAATCCTTCAGACAACAGACCGGCATACGCGGCGTAATGATGTTCTGCGGCGAATATGCCACAGCGAGTGAGGTTACGAAAATATATAAAAAGCTTGGCTCCGGCGCCGAGGGAATAATAAGAGATAATCCTTATTTGCTTTGCGAGGATGATTACGGAATATCCTTTGAGAAGGTTGATGCCTTTGCGAAAACACTTGATATTTCATTGACTTCTCCGCTGAGGGTATTGAGCGCGGCAAAATACATCCTCTCATATAATTCACAAACTAACGGTCATACGTGTTTACCTTTTTTTAAGCTTGCTTCTGCAGTTTCTTCGCTTATTGAAATTGATGAAGCTTTGGTGCGTGAAATGATTTCGCGTTTTATTGCCGATTCTCGTCTCAGTTCGCTTAAATTCTCGGACAATGAATACGTAATGACATCTGATATATATGACGCTGAACGTTATATTGCAAAGCGGTTGTGCAGATTTGATAATGAAGTCAACAGGTTTTCTTTTGATGATTCCGCGGCTTTGCTTGATAAGCTTGAGGTTAGGTTTGGAATAAAATATGCTTTGCTTCAACGGAAAGCTATATATGAGGCTCTTTGCGGAGGAGTTATGATTCTTACCGGTGGTCCCGGAACGGGAAAGACCACCGTAGTTAAAGCTCTTATGTCTATTTTTGACAGCCTTGGAATGAAATGCGTTCTTGCCGCCCCAACCGGAAGAGCAGCGAAGAGAATGAGTGAAGCGACCTCGCAGGATGCAAAAACAATTCATAGGATGCTTGAAATGGAGCGTTCCTTGGATGAGAAAATAAAATTTGGACGTAATTCCCATCAGCCGCTTGATGAAAATGTAGTAATTATAGATGAGGCGTCTATGATGGACCTTGCCTTAACTGAGGCGCTGTTAAAAGCTATGCGCAGGGGTTCAAGACTTATCTTGATTGGGGATTCTGATCAATTGCCTAGCGTTGGCGCAGGAAACGTTTTTGCCGATATGATAGCGAGTGAAAAAATTAAAACGATAAGGCTTACCGAGATTTTCAGACAATCAAAGGAAAGCCTGATTATCACAAACGCTCATAAAATAAATCAAGGTGATGCGCCCGTCTTAAATGTGACGGATAATGATTTCTTTTTCGTTAATAGAGAATATGAATCTGAAATACCCAAAACAATCGCATCGCTCATTACGTCGAGGCTGCCCAAAACATACGGTTCACAAATTAAGGAGCAGATTCAAGTTATAACCCCGTCAAAAAAAGGATTTGGCGGAGTTGATATTCTGAATCAGGAGTTGCAAAAGCATATAAACCCTCCCATGCAGTTCAAAAAAGAAAAAAGCAATCATGGTGTTATATTTCGAGAAGGCGACAGAGTTATGCAAACCGTTAACAACTATGATATAGAATGGAAAAAAAACGGTTATTTGGGATGCGGTATTTATAACGGTGATATAGGAGTTATAGAAAGCATTAATAGTTCTAAGAATGAAATGACTGTTCGATTTGACGATAAGATTGTGTCTTATGATTTTGAGCTTCTTGACGAGCTTGAGCTTGCGTATGCTATAACCGTTCATAAAAGTCAGGGAAGCGAATATCCGGTGGTCATTATTCCTATGTATACATGTCCTCCTATGCTTATGACGAGAAATCTTTTGTACACCGCAGTAACCAGAGCTAAAAGAATGGTAATTCTTGTCGGCAGAGCAGATATTCCGTCTATAATGGTGAAAAATAACAAAGAGGTACTTAGATACACCACTTTAAAAGAACAAATTTGTGATTATTATAACCATTAATTTAAAAATATACTTGAATTTTTAATATAAATATAGTATAATAAATTAATATAATATAATTTGATGAGGAAAGGAGCGCGTAATGATAACCAAAATCGGCTTGGATCTTGGATATGCTAATATTACCTTAAGTAATGTTACTGCCGAAGTTTACAGAGAACCTTCAGTTGTTCTTGTTGATAAAAATACGCGCCGTATACTTTCCGTTGGAAATAAGGCCGCCCTTTCGGGAGACGAGGAATCGGCTGACGGTATGCTTGTGCGACCGTTTAAGAACGGTTTGCTATATTCCTCCGATCTTACGAGGGAGATCATTCGCCATGCTATCAGCGCGGTTGGAACAGCTGACAAGCTTAGATGCGTTATAGCGCTTCCATCTGATTTTATACCGAAACAGGAAAACGAAGTTTTTAAAATGCTCAAGGAAGCAGGCGTTGAGGAATGCTTTTCTGTTCAGCCTGCTGTCGCGGCTCTTATAGGCTCGGGATACTCTCCGTTAATAAGCGCTATATCTGTAAATATCGGAGCGGCCTTTACAGAAATATCTGTATTACATAAGGGAGAGGTTCTTTTTACGGTCAGGGAGCAGGTCGGCGGTGAGGATTTTGATAAAGCCGTCAAGCAGTATATTTTCGAACAAGGGGATATGACTGTCTCGCTTCTTGTGGCAAGGACGATTAAAGAACGGCTTGGCGCTGTTTGGCAGGGAAGAGAATCTGAGAGCATTGATATTGAAGGAACGCTTTCTTTAACCGGTAACCGAGTTAAAATGAGTATATCTACAGAAGATATAGTCGGAGTGTTCGAAAAGCCTCTTCAAAAGCTTTTGATGACGGTAGCAAACGTAATAAAAAAAATACCGCTTGAAAACGTTGATGAAATATTTGAAAACGGTATTATACTTAGCGGTGGAGGCTCTGAGATATATGGGCTCGATACTATGATGAACAAGGTGCTTGGCGTTTCTGTAACAAAGGCGGCATCACCGATGGACAGCGTATCAAAGGGGCTTGCGAGAATCAATACTTTTATGCCTATACGGCATCATTCAAACGGAAAAAATATAACATCTCAGTTGTCTAAATTTTATGAGAGCAAAAAGCAGTCTAAAAAGTAATAGGGGAGAGTAAAATGAAAAATAGCGAAAAGAAAAACGAAAAAAAACAGTTGTCTTTAGCAGCGAAGATTATGGCAGGTTTTCTTGCAGCTCTTATGCTTGCGGGAACTGTGTTCGGTGTTCTTTCTTACATATTATTTTAAATTTAATTTAACAGAAAATCGGCTGTGAAAAGCCGATTTTTTATTTTTAAAAAGAAAATACATTTTTCCGATATTCCTAAAATATGCGTTGATTAATGTTGAAACGCATAGGGCTCTCTGTTGAAAAAATGTGGAAAACTCAGATGGGGTTATACACACATGTGGAAAAGTTTCAAATAAATTCCTACATAATTCCGTTATTTCAACTGAAATCACGCCTTTTTGCCATAAAAGCAGGCTTTAAGAGCAGTTTTAATACAAAAACTGAACATCGGAAAAGTATAATGCGTTGAAATTTAATGATTTTGATTATCACGGAAATGTATATTTTTGAAAAAGCAAAATAAGGACCGATTATTCTGCATGCAGAAAATTCGGTCCTTTATTTAATGATTTGTATTACTGTTTTGTTTTTCTTCTTATGCTTGCGAAGAGGTTATCATAGTCTTTGTACGTATCCTGTGAGTTCATGCGCGAGGGGATAGTATTGACTATGGTTTCCTGTTTAGGAGCAGGTTGTTCTTCTACCGGCTCTTCTTTAGCCTGTATTGCTTCTCTTTCCTTCGCAACCTCTTCTATAACGGAATTGATAGGATCGGGAGCTACCGGTGCCGCAGGCGCTTCCTGAGCGGGAGAAGGCACTGCTTCGGTAGCCTTAGCCTTGCCTGCAATCTTGTTAATTGGCTCAGAGAAGCCAGTTGCTATAATCGTCACTCTCATTTCATCTTCAAGCGTTGGATCAAGCGTTGCGCCCCATATAATAGTTGCGTCCGGATGGGCCTCTTCATAAATCATCTGTGATGCGAGATTAACCTCGTCAAGCTGTATGTCCTGAGATGCGGTTATGCACACGAGCACACCTGTTGCTCCCGCTATGCTTGTTTCAAGCAAAGGCGAGGAAATAGCTGCCATAGAAGCAAGTTGAGCCTTGTCAGCGCCTTTAGCAGCGCCAACACCCATGTGAGCATATCCGGCATTTTTCATTATCGTAGTAACGTCCGCAAAATCAAGGTTGATAAAGCCGGGAACGTTAATAAGCTCGGAAACGGACTGAACACCGCGGCGAAGAACATCATCGGCAATC
>JAZQKG010000032.1:0-17126 GCA_045542035.1 Eubacteriales bacterium
ACTTTAAGACCTGGTGCGTAGGCGATGATATCGCTTGGCTCAGAGTGGGTCAGGACGGAAGACTTTGGGCTGTTAACCCCGAGAACGGCTTCTTCGGCGTTGCTCCCGGAACTAATAAAAATTCTAACCCCAACGCTCTTCATACGGCTATGCGTGATACCATTTTCACAAACGTATGCCACAATCTTGATGACAATACTGTTTGGTGGGAAGGTCTTGATAACAATCCTCCGAAGAATGCTCTTAACTGGAAGGGTGAGAAGTGGGATTATGCGAAGTATGATAAGGCTGATAAGGTTAATACATCAGGTGCACATCCTAACTCAAGATTTACCGCAATGGCTGCAAATTGCCCCTGCCTTTCAGATAAGTTTAACGATCCCGCAGGTGTTCCGATTTCTGCAATTATATTTGGCGGACGCCGCGCTAAGACGGCTCCCCTCGTATATCAGTCAACAGGTTGGCAGCACGGTGCGTTCATAGGTTCTATTATGGCGTCTGAGACAACCGCAGCAGCTGCAGGCGCTGTCGGTGTTGTTCGTCGTGATCCTATGGCAATGCGTCCTTTCGTTGGTTACGATATGGGTGATTATTGGACACACTGGCTCAATATGGGTAAAATCGTTAAGAATCCTCCCAAGATTTTCCACGTTAACTGGTTTAGAACTGATGACGAAGGTCATTTCATTTGGCCCGGATTCGGTGACAATATGCGTGTTCTTATGTGGATACTTGCACGTTGCGACGGAAAGGTTGACGCAGTTGAAACTCCTATCGGTTATGTTCCGAATCCTGAAGATATCAACGTTGACGGCCTTGATATAAGCAAGGAAACACTTGTTGATCTTCTTTCTGTTGATAAGGCTCTTTGGCTTGAGGACTGCAAGGGTATCAGAGAATTCTATGCTCAGGTAGGAGATAGAGTTCCCAAGGAATTTTACGAAGAGCTTGAGGCTCTTGAAGCAAGACTTTCAAAGTAATTTTGTAAATGAGGAAAAGGATATGAAAAAATTTTCAGCGATTCTTATTGCCATAATTCTTACTTTTTCTCTCGTTCTTTTTGTCTCGTGTGGCGATAAGAATAAAGATAAGAATCCCAATCCGGATGGCTCAATTGATTTCCCATTAGTTGATTACACTCCGAATGAGTAACTTATCTATTTAAAATAAAAGAGACTGTCTCAAACGCTCTTAATTTTGCATTTGAGACGGCCTCTTTTTATATTATAATTACTAAAAATAAAGTTACAAACGCTGAAATAAACCCTTGTATAAGCTTTGCTTTGTAATAAGTCCTCATGGAAATATCAGTTCCGAGAATAAAACTTTTAGCCTGCATGTGAACCGATATTCCGGAGAAGGAAATAGCAAATGACGTTAAAATCATTTCAATATTTCGGGTGAAAAGCTCGCTTTGGCTTAGTGCCTTTGCTGCATTGCTTATTTCTATAAAAGGGATAATTATTGAATAAATTACGTTGTTTTTTATCGTGGATTTTAAAATTCCGCATACAATAGAGAAAAAAACGATAAAGGCGCAAATATATAAAGTGTTAAGAGCCGCAGCTTTTACTGATGCTGAAAAATCGTAAGACTTTTCCTGCGTTGTAGTATTTTCAGAAGAGATTTTTTTGTTTCTGCTCAGAAATAAACCGCAAATTATGGCAGAAGATATCATTGATACGTATAAAATTACACCGTCAGTAACGCTACCTCTCATTCCTGCGCCAATGCCTGATATTATAAAAGCGGGGCCTGTGTTGTTAGAAAATCCAATCAATCTCTCACATTCGTCCTTAGATATATAACCGCTTTTATATAAATCAAGAGAAACCTTTACTCCTATCGGAAATCCGCAAATGATTCCAATAATAAATGCTGATATGGCGCATCCGTTTATTTTGAATATGCGTTCAAAAGATTTACTAAGCCACTTTGTTTTTTCAAAGTGAGATGTTTTAGTTATTATATCCGTAAGTATCATAAAAGGAAATACCGAGCCTATTATAACGTTGAAGCAAAGACTCAAACCCTCTTTAACATATTTTAATATGCATGACGCAAAAAGTACAGAGAGCAATATCGAGAAAAGAGACGGAATTACGATTAGTCCGCCTTTTATTTTTCTTGCTAACCGGTTGTTTATATCAGCTTTCTTTAAATCGGTCATTTAAAGCTTCCTTTCACCATACATTTTAATATATTAAAGATTTATGAGAGGAACTCTAAAGTAATGCATAGAACTAAAGAAAAAAAGGAGACACCGGATAAGCACCCTCAAACTCTGCAATCCGGTTTCCATATAGAAGCTGATAAAATACTGTCGAAAACGTCAGTATCCGTAAATAACGTTTTATCTATAGTTGATTTTAAAGAGGATACCGCTATTTTAAAAATGAGAAAAGGCAAAATTAAAATATCGGGAGAAGAATTGTCTATCAGTGTATATGAGAATAAAATCGTAGAAATATTAGGTAAAGTAAGGAATATTGAGTTTTTATGATGCGAATTGATTACTTATTAATCGGATACAGAGAGTTTACAGTTGATATTGAAGACATAGCTAAGGCAGCGGAAATATTTCTGAAATGTGGGATAAGTATTAAATTTATTGGAAATTCGTTTTACGCTGACGAAAAAAAATCAAAAATAATAGAAAACGCGCTGCTCGGAAAGGTGAAATTTCAAAAATCCGAATTGCTTGGATTTGGCGGATTTATTCTAAAAAACAGAAAAAGATTCGGAGTTTTTTTTGCAATTATATTTACTGTTTTTATTATCGGTTTATCAAGCGATAAAGTATGGGATATAAGAATTGAAGGGTGTGAGAGCGGTGAGGAAAATAAAATAATATCCGACCTTGAGGAGTGCGGTTTTAAAGTGGGCTCAAGCTGGTCAAAAATTAATATGAGCCATGTAGAAGTTGATTTTCTTTCAAAATCTGAGGAGGTTTCGTGGATTAATATTAATCGCAGAGGTACTGTCGCATACATAACCGTTATAGCTAAATCATCATACAGCGAGCCCGATGAAAACGTTGGGTATGCAAACGTGATAAGCGAATATGACGCGATAATCGAAGAGATAACCGTTATGCGAGGAATTGCAATGGTGAAGGCGGGAGATACTGTAAAAAAAGGAGATTTATTGATATCAGGCGTTATTCCCGAAGAGCTTGGCGGTGGTTTTTGCTATGCGGAAGGAATAATAAGAGGAAGAATATCAGACAGTATTGAGGTTTCTGTTCCGGATTTTAAAGAAGAAAAAATCAGCGGCAAAAAGAAACTTTCTCTAATGTCTGTAAAAATTTTAGGTTTTTCTGTAAATATTTTTAAATCATATAGAAATTCGGAAGAGAAGTGTGATATAATAGAAGAAAAGAAGACGTTTTCCTTATTCGGCAGAGATATTCCGTTTGTGGTTAATAAAAAGTATAACGTAAGATATGTACCTGAAAGAATTGAATTAACAAAAGAAGAAATGACAGAAATGGCATTAAACCAAACGGCAGAAACCGTAACCGACAAATTAAAGGATTCAAATCTTATTCGTATTAGTACAAGCGGTAAGTTCGTAGGATCGTCGTACGTTATGACGACGGACATGGTTTATTCCTGCAACATAGGAAAAAATATTTCTTTTAACGTACATAAATCCTAATCATAACTGGAAGAAAAGCATGGCAGAAAAAATAGTAATGACAAAATCAAATGAAGCAACCTCGTCGTTGTTTGGCGCATTTGATATTAACGCAAAAAAAATAGAGGATTCCTTTGGTGTCCGTATATCTAACAGAAATCGGGAAAGCGACGATGGTGATGCTATCGTTATAAGCGGTGAAGAAGGCGCTGTCAGCCTTGCTGCGCGTACTCTTGAATTTTTAGGACGCATGGTTGGAGACGGTGAGACGGTCAGCGAGCAAAGTCTTGAATATGTCATAGGACTTGTAAAGGATAATCTTGACGAAAATGACGCAAGCTTTGGCGACGTAATATGCATAACTAACAGGGGTAAACCGATAAAAGCTAAAACCGTAGGGCAGAAGAGGTATATAAAAGCAATTAAGGATAATACAATTGTTCTCGGTCTTGGTCCTGCGGGTACGGGAAAAACCTTTCTCGCGGTAGCTATGGCTACGGAGGCGCTCAGAAATAAAGCTGTATCGCGCATCATTCTTACAAGACCTGCCGTTGAGGCGGGAGAGCGTCTCGGATTTCTTCCCGGAGATTTGCAGAGCAAGATTGACCCTTATTTGCGCCCCCTTTACGATGCGCTTTTTGAAATGCTCGGTCCTGAAAACTATCAAAGGCATATGGAGCGCGGAACTATAGAGATAGCGCCGCTTGCATATATGCGAGGAAGAACACTTGATGATTCGTTTATTATTCTCGATGAGGCGCAAAATACAACACCGGAGCAGATGAAGATGTTTCTTACCCGTCTTGGATATAACTCCAAAGCTGTTGTTACCGGCGATCTTTCACAGACGGACCTTCCTTTCGGTAAAAAAAGCGGACTGTCAATTGCTTCAAAAATCTTAAAGGGTATAGACGGAATAGGAATCTTTGAGTTTTCAGAGCGAGACGTCGTACGTCACAGTCTCGTAAGAAAAATTATATCAGCGTATGATAAATACGAGCGCGAGGCGATTACTAAAAAATATCATCTAAATGGGAAAAAAGAGGATGTAAAAAAATGAATAAAAGAAGGCTTATGATTCATTTTTCGGCAAACAGAGAATACGAAGAGGTTGATTATTATTTTAAAACCGTTATACGACGCGCTATTCTTGCGACGCTTGAATATGAAAAATTTCCGTATGACGCTGAGGTGTCGGTTACTCTTTGCGATAATAAATATATAAGAAAGCTAAACAAGAACTACAGGAATAAAGATAGACATACCGACGTTCTTTCATTTCCAATGTACGATAACGGTAATTTTGATATTGGCGAATGTATATGCGGCGCTGTGCTTGGCGATATAGTTGTTTCGCTTGAACGAGCAAAAGAGCAGGCGGCGGAAATAGGAAATTCATTCCTTCGGGAAATTGCTTTTTTAACAATACACTCGACGCTACATCTTTTAGGATACGATCACGAGCGGAGTCCTGAAGATGATGATATTCAGTGCAAAAAGCAAAAAGAAATTCTTGAAACTGTTGAGATATGAAAGGCAAGAGATGAAAAAAACAGGATTTATAGCTATAGTAGGAAGACCCAATGTTGGAAAATCAACTCTTTTAAACGCAATTCTCGGTGAAAAAGTAGCAATCGTATCAAAGAAACCGCAAACAACGAGAAACAGAATAACAGGAATTTATACAGAGGGTGAGAATCAAATTGTTTTCCTCGATACTCCGGGTATACATAAGCCGAGAACAAGACTTGGAGATTTTATGGTTAAAACGACCTCTGAAACCCTTGGAGGTGTTGACGGAGCCATCCTTGTCGTTGAGGCGAGGGAAGCTGTCGGTGATATTGAGGCAAAGGTAATTTCGCGCCTTAAAGCAGATGAAATTCCCGCGATTCTCGTAATAAATAAGACGGATACGGTTCAACCGGCTAATATAGCAAGAACGATAGCAGCTTATGCTGATGCTTTTGATTTTTCTGCCGTTGTTCCGATCAGCGCGAAAAACGGTAAAGGTGTTGACACGGTTATCAGCGAATGCGAAAGCTTTCTTTACGAGGGAGAATGGATGTTCCCCGATGATATTGTTACCGATCAGCCCGAAAGGCAGATTGCAGCGGAGATTATACGTGAAAAATTACTTCGCACACTTGATGAGGAAATTCCTCACGGAACTGCGGTTTCTATAGAAGAGTGGAAGGAAAAGCGCGGTGTGGTTTCGATAAGAGCAGAGATTTATTGCGAAAAACAGTCTCATAAAGGAATTATTATCGGTAAACAGGCAGCGACAATCAAAAAAATCGGTATGTATGCTCGCGAAGATATAGAAAAAATGCTCGATTTAAAGGTTTATCTTGACCTTTACGTAAGAGTGAAGGAAAATTGGCGTGACAGCGACTTTAATATTACAAATCTTGGATATAAAAGAGAAGAGCTATGACAGCCACAGAGGTAAAAGGACTTGTCATAAGGACTGTTGATATAAAGGAGTCGGATAGGCTTGTTACTATATTTACCGAGGAAATGGGCGTTGTCAGCGCGCTTGCAAGAGGAGCGCGCTCCCTAAAGAGCCGCCAGATGTCCTCCACTATGCAGTTTTGCTACGGAAGCTTTGTTCTGTGTAAAAGAGGCGAGCATTACTGGATAAAAGAAGCCTCGCTTATTGAAAGCTTTTTTGGAATACGCAATTCAATAGAAGGACTCGCCCTTGCGACGTATATTGCCGAGGTTTTATGTGATATCGCTGTTACTGAGGCCGAGCGTGATCTTTTAAGACTGTCGCTTAATTCGCTCTATGCAATATCAGAACGCAAATGTTCATTCGATATGATAAAGGCCGCGTTTGAAATACGCGCGGCTTCAATTATAGGCTTTATGCCGGACGTGCTCGCTTGCTCGAGGTGCGGTGAAAAGCTCGGAAATTTTTATTTTAAAATAATGGACGGCTCGCTTGTTTGTTATTCATGCCGGCAAAAAGCAATTTCACAGCATGAAGACGATGAATTAAGTCAAACGGTATGTATTTTGACAGAAGGAGCAAAAATAGCGCTTGGATACTGTATACATTCTCCGCTTGAAAAGATATTTTCGTTCAGAATCTCGGACGAAGATATGCAGATTTTCTCAAAAGCCGCTGAGGAATATCTCATAAATCAGCTTGAACGCTCGTTCAAGTCATTGGATTTCTATAACGAGGTAAAAAGATAAAAATGCTGTTTACAGGCAAAACACTCAATACACTTGAATTTGATAAAATAACTGAAATGCTTTCGGAATGCGCGTCGACAGACGGAGCAAAGGCGCGTG
This sequence comes from Eubacteriales bacterium, assembly GCA_045542035.1. Classification (GTDB taxonomy): domain Bacteria; phylum Bacillota; class Clostridia; order Oscillospirales; family CAG-272; genus UBA1740. The sequence continues at coordinate 6,940 of JAZQKG010000032.1, forward strand.
CGCGGGCTCTGACCCCTATTGCTGATTACGATGATATAGTCTCACGCCATAATAAAACCGAGGATGCCAAGAGACTGATAAATGCAAAAGGCTATCCTTCTTTTATTGCAGGAGAAGGTGTAGTATCTTCTGCCGAGCGTGCCTATAAAGGCGCTATACTGTCTCCGCGCGAGCTTTTGGATATAGCATCCCTACTGCATTCATCAAGATTGCTTCTTGATTATATAAACACGGACAAGCTGTTTGAAACAACACTTGATGAGGTGTTCCTACGAATAATTCCTAACAGAGAGCTTGAAGAAAAGATTAAGCGCTCAATTATTTCCGAGGATATGATAGCCGATGAAGCGAGTCCCGAACTTGCGGAAATAAGAAGAAAGATTAAGGCTACTAACAATAGAATAAAGGACACCTTGCAAAGCTATATAGGCGGTGTAAGATTGAAGTACCTTCAAGAAAATCTTGTAACAATGCGTAACGGAAGATACGTTGTACCCGTAAAAGCAGAGTACAGAAATGAAATGAAGGGACTCGTTCACGATACCTCATCGTCAGGAGCTACCTTGTTCGTCGAGCCTATGGCTGTCGTTGATGCAAACAATGAGCTTAAAAGCCTTGAGAGCGCGGAATCACATGAAATAGAGAGAATTTTAGCAGCACTTTCTCTTGAGTGCGGTGAAATTTCGAGTGTTGTCTCATTAAACTATCATAATATAACGGATCTTGCGTTTGCTTTTGCCTGCGGAACGTTAGCGATGCAGATGAAGGCTGAGCGCCCGCAAATATCAAAAAAGCGTTGCCTTGATTTAAAGAGGGCAAGGCATCCTCTTATACCAAGGGATAAGGTTGTTCCAATTGACGTTTCTATAGGCGAAGAGTTTAACACGCTTATAATAACCGGTCCAAATACAGGCGGTAAAACCGTCACGCTTAAGACCATGGGACTTTTAACACTTATGGCTCAGGCGGGGCTTCAGATTCCCGCATCGGAGAATTCCTGCGTCGGTGTTTTTGAAGAGGTTCTCGTTGATATCGGTGATGAGCAGAGTATAGAAGCATCGCTTTCTACTTTTTCATCGCATATGGTCAACGTAATAGACATATTAAATAAAATAAGCGAGAATTCGCTTGTGCTTTTTGACGAGCTCGGCTCGGGCACCGATCCTATTGAAGGGGCAGCGCTTGCTATATCGATTCTTGAAAAAACTCAGAGCGTGGGAGCTCTTTCCGCTTCCACAACTCATTACGCGGAGCTTAAGGTTTACGCGCTTGAAACTGAAGGTGTGCAGAATGCTTCGTGCGAATTTGATATAGATACGCTTCGTCCGACGTACCGTCTTATTGTGGGAACGCCCGGAAAGTCAAATGCTTTTGCGATATCCGAAAAGCTTGGTATGTCAGAGGATATTATCAAAAGAGCTACGACACTCATCGAGCGCGAGAATAAGCAGTTCGAGGATGTTATTGAACGTCTTGATACTAATAGAATCGAGATGGAAAAAGAAAGAAACAAAGCAGAGTCGCTTCGCAGAGAATTTGAAGAATTTAAGATTAAAGCGGAAGCTGATTTGAAACAAAAGATTGCCAAAAGCGAAGAAGAAGTTGTAAAACAGACACAAAAAGCACGGCAGATACTTGACAGTGCAAGAGCTTCAAGTGAATTTATATTCCGTCAGCTTGAGGATATAAGGAAGCAGGAAAACAAAGATAAGCGATATGAAATGATGAATGCCGCAAGAGATGAGGTCAGAAGGCGCTTGCGAGACAGCGATGCTTTGCTGTCGGGAATAGACGTTAAAGAGATATCGCTTGATGATGAATACACTCTTCCGCGTCCTCTTGCATTAGGAGACAAGGTTTATCTTGTTACGCTTGGAAAAGAGGGGGTAGTTACTGCCCTTAAGGACAAAAACGGACTTGTGGCGGTAACTGCAGGTATACTTAAAACTAAGGTGAGTGAGGATAAGCTTCGTTTGATTGACGGCAAAACTCAGTTCAAAAGGAAGCCTGAGCCGGTGAGGGTTAATGAAGGCAAGGTGAAAAAGAGTATTGTTTCTACTTTCAGAACAGAGGTTGACGTTCGCGGTATGATTGGCGACGATGCGTGGTTTGTGGTTGATAAGTATCTTGACGATGCCGTTTTGGCATCTGTTCCGTCGGTGCGTATTATTCACGGCAAGGGAACAGGAGCTTTGCGCGCTGCTTTATGGAAGTATTTTAAATCTGACCCGAGAATAAAGAGTTACCGTCACGGCACGTACGGAGAAGGCGATGCGGGCGTGACTGTTATAGAGTTTAAACAGTAAAAAGTAAATCTGGAGGTGAGCCAATGAAATTTATTAATATAAAGCTTAACGCCACTAAGGATGACGTGATGTCTGTGTTAAAAAATAACGAGCGTGTTAACGAGGGATTACGTTATGACAACGAAAAAGGCAAGCCTTTGATGAAATTTAAAGAAAAGAACGATAAGGTTAAGATAACCTGTGAAATGATAGGCGGACCGTCAAAGGATAACGGATTTATTATAGGAACGTATTTTTCAGGGAAAATCACAGAAAAAAAAGGAACTACCTCGATAAAAGGTGTAATTACGACAGCTCCGGTTTATCATCTTATAATGCTCGTTCTTTTTTCTTTATTTATCTTACAGTGTATAAAGCTGAAAGGTTTTTCTGTTGTACCTATACTCCTCGTTATATTTAGCGTTTTTATATTTAAGGATGAATACAAAAAGCAGGAATATATCAGACGGTATATTTACAGAGCTGAGAGGCATATTTCAAGTAACAAATAAAGAATGTTTCCAATGCCAAGTCTGACATTGTAAAAAGATATAATTCTTTTGTATAAAAAGAGTTGTAAAGGGATAATATATGAAGAAAACAGCAATAGACGTTGGAAATGGTGGTGTCGCCGATAAGCATATAGATTTATTCTGGGGAGCTTGGACCCTCGAATTTAATTTAAAAACCGATAAGTTTAGGGATAGATTTTTTGATGCTTACGGTCGCAATAATTTTGATTCAGATGTTATTAATCTTGTCAGTGTTATAGAAGCTTTTGGTTGATTTATTCTATTTATTTACTATTTTGTAATAATTTGTTAATATTGCAATGATATACTTATACTATTCCGTGAGGGAGTAGTAAGCGCATTTTATGCGGAGCAAGTCAACATCATGGCTTTTAAGTCTGGCTTGTTTGAAAATACGAGACTCATGTATGGTTTGCTGTACATAGGTCGTAAAATAGTTTTTGATTACCCAAGTATAGCAGTGTATATACTTGGGATTTTTTATAATATAATATAAAGATGAAAGGGAGAAAAAATTGGAAGCTTACAACAAGAGCAAAGAATTGGTTATAGAAGAACTTGGCGCTGATTCTAAAAATGGATTATCAACATCCGAAGTTTCTTTAAGAACCGAGAAATTTGGCGAAAACAAGTTAAAGGAAAAGAAAAAGAAAACTAATCTACAGCGTTTTTTTGAGCAATTCAAGGATGTAATGATAATCATTCTTATCGCGGCAGCGGCAATTTCATTCGTTATTGCCTGTGTAGAAAAAAATCCTAAGGAATTCTTCGAACCTGCGCTTATACTTCTTATTGTCGTTTTAAATGCGATGATGGGAGTTATTCAGGAAAGCAAAGCGGAAAAGGCGCTTGACGCGCTGAAAAATATGTCTGCGCCTCATGCACGAGTAATACGCGGCGGAGAAGAGAAAGTAATAAATGCATCGGAGCTTGTGCCGGGTGATATAATTCTTCTCGAAGCGGGAGATTTTGTTCCTGCAGATGCGAGACTTTTAAAAAGTGTTAGTCTTAAAAGTGAGGAATCTGCTTTAACGGGAGAATCTGTTCCTGCGGAGAAGGATGCGGATGCCGACGTTAAGGACGGTGCTCCTCTCGGAGACCGCACCAACATGATTTTTTCCGGCTGTTCTATAACGTACGGAACCGCGGTTGCCGTCGTTACCGCTACGGGTATGGATACGGAAATGGGAAAGATAGCAAATCTCCTTTCCGGTGAGGGGGAGACTCAGACACCACTTCAGAAAAAGCTTGCAACACTCGGTAAGTATTTGGGTTTTGTCGCTCTTGCGGCTTGCGCCGTAATCTTTGTCGTTGGTCTTGTCAGCAAAATGAACGTGCTTGACATATTTATGACCTCGGTGTCTCTCGCCGTTTCTGCGATTCCCGAGGGACTTCCGGCTATAGTAACTATAGTTCTTTCTATCGGCGTTCAGAGAATGGTAAAGAAAAATGCCATTATAAGAAGGCTTCCCGCCGTTGAGACTCTCGGAAGCGCGTCTATAATTTGTTCTGATAAAACCGGCACGTTGACTATGAACCGCATGACTCTTGTCAAGGCTTACGTTGACGGTATGACAGATTGCGAGGATATCAATTCTGAAAATACCGATGCGGTAAAGAAGCTATTGACATACGGAACGCTGTGCTGTGACGGTTCGGTTACGTTTAACGATGGAAAAGAGGTTCATATAGGCGACCCGACAGAAACCGCAATAGTGCTTGCGGCGCACAAAAACGGTCTTACCAAAGACGAACTTAATAAAAATTATCCTCGCCTTGCGGAATTGCCATTTGATTCTGACAGAAAGCTTATGAGTACTGTAAACGAAATTGACGGCAAAAATATCGTAATCGTTAAAGGCGCTGTCGATATGATGGAAAGCCGTTGTATAGGCGGTGATTTCAAGAAAGCAAAAGAAATCAATGATGAGATGAGTTCATCGGCTCTCAGAGTTCTTGCTGTTGCATACAAGGAAATTGATTCGATTCCCGAAAAAATAACCTCTGAGGAGCTTGAATGCGGTCTTACGTTTATGGGACTTGTGGGTATGATAGACCCACCGAGACCCGAAGCGAAGGTTGCGGTTGCTACATGTCGCGAAGCAGGAATTAAGCCTATAATGATAACCGGTGACCACGTTGTAACCGCTTCCGCGATTGCAAAGGAACTTGGTATATATATTCCCGGTGATAAGGCTATAACAGGTGTTGAGCTTGACGGTATGTCCGATGAGGAGCTTGACCGTGAGCTTGAAACAATTTCTGTTTACGCGAGAGTATCACCCGAAAATAAAATCAGAATCGTCAAGGCTTGGCAGAGAAAAGGTCAGGTTGTTTCAATGACCGGTGACGGAGTCAACGATGCTCCCGCGCTTAAAGCCGCTGATATCGGTTGCGCGATGGGTATTACCGGTACGGACGTTGCAAAGGGAGCTGCCGATATGACTCTTACCGACGATAATTTCGCTACTATCGTTGACGCTGTAAGGGAAGGACGCGGTATATACGCGAATATCCGTAAAGTCGTAGGCTTCCTTCTCGGAACGAATATCGGTGAGGTTATTACCGTATTTATGGCAATGATACTTTGGAGAATAACTCCGCTTCTTTCAATGCAGCTTCTTATGATTAACCTCGTAACCGACAGTCTTCCCGCTATTGCTCTTGGAATGGAATCTGTAGAATCAAACGTTATGAAAACGAAACCGAAGCCAAAGGACGAGGGAATATTCGCTCACGGTCTTGGAATAAGAGTCGTTCTTCAAGGCTGTATGTTTGCGCTTCTTACTCTTATCGGATTTGTAGTTGGAACAGGAGTTTCGTTCGGTGAGATATTTGACGGAGCGCTTAAAAATAACGAAGCAGCTCTTGCCGGCGGTCAGACACTCGCGTTTATGGTTCTTGCGCTTTGCCAGGTAGTTCAAGCGTTTAATATGCGTTCTGAAAGCTCTCTCTTTAAGATAGGTCCGTTTACAAACAAAACCTTGAATCTTGCTGCTCTTGCATCAAGCGCAATGGTTGCTCTCGTACTCTTTACTCCTGCCAGAATTGCTTTTGAGCTTGTAATGTTGCCATGGCATCTATATCTTGTTGGTCTTGGACTTTCGCTTGTGCCTTTCGTTGTTATGGAGATTTGTAAGCTGTGCGGATTAATTAAGCACAAGCATTAAATAAATATTATTCAGCATTTTTAACTGCTGCAGCAAATTTTATTTACAAATTGCTGCAGCAGTATATTTTTTATATAAATATTGACAAATAAGGAATCATATGGTATAATTGGTTTGTTGTAAAAACAACAATTTGGAGAAGATTATGATAGAACGGTTCGAATTATTTACTGTCTTAATAGCAAATCTTGCCCGAAATATCAGAAGGATAAAGACGGAAGAAATGGCAAGATGGTCGCTAAAAAGCCATCATGTTTCATGTATTTATTATCTTTATCAAAAAAAATCCTTAACAGCAAAAGAGCTTTGCGATATATGCGATGAGGACAAGGCAAACATATCCCGTTCAATTGAGTATCTTGAGACTTCCGGCTATGTAAGATGCGAGTCCAATAATCTTAAACGCTACAAGAGCCATTTTAAATTGACTGAGAAAGGCGAAGAGGTCGGTTTGGGAATATATAGCCGCATAAAAAGCATATTAAGTAAAGCAGGTGAAGGTTTAACAGAAGAAAAAAGACAGATAATGTACGAATGCTTAAAATGTATAAGCGATAATCTTCAGAATATAGAAAATGAATACGACAAATAATTCATGTCGATAATAGGAGAAATGATATGAAAGATTATATAATTTTTACGGATTCCGCTTGTGATATTAAGCCGGAAATTCTCAACGAGTGGGGAGTTAGATACTGCAGCCTTACACTGAGATTTACAGGCGAGGATAAAGAATATTTAAACGATGAGATTGACGTAAAGGAATTTTACGATAAAATGCGCGAGGGCGGAGTTGCTAAAACCGCCGCGATAAATTCGGAAGTTTTCGCAGAAAAATTTGAAGAGATTCTTAAAGAAGGAAAGGATATTCTTTATTTAGGCTTCTCGTCCGGACTTTCTACAACATATAATTCAGCAAGACTTGCCGCAAATCAGCTTGCCGATTTATATCCCGATTCTAAAATAATAACCGTAGACACCCTTGCGGCCTCTGCCGGACAGGGACTTCTTGTGCGTCTTGTTGTTAATAAGAAGAATGAGGGCGCTTCCATTGATGAAGCTGCGGATTATGCAATTTCCACCGTTTCAAAAATCTGCCATTGGTTTACCGTTGACGATCTTGTTTACTTAAAAAGAGGCGGAAGAATAAGCTCCGCGGCGGCTTTCTTCGGAAACGTAATAGGAATAAAGCCTGTCCTGCACGTTGACAACGCAGGGCATCTTGTAAACGTTATGAAGGTGCGCGGAAGAAAAAGCGCTATCGCTACTATGGCGGGAAAATACAGCGAATTTGCAGATGATAAAGAAGGCGGACTCATATATATTTCTCATGCGGATTGCATTAAAGACGCAAATGAGCTTGCTGAAATATTCAAATCCAAATATGGCGCGTCCGTTGATATAATTACCGATGTCGGACCGGTTATCGGAGCGCATTCTGGTCCCGGAACTCTTGCCCTTTTCTTCGTCGGCAAGGAAAGATAAAATTACTGTAGGTTGGAGGCTAAAATCATGGCTGAAAAGAAAACAGAAAAAAGTACCGCTGAAAATAAAAAATCATCAAAAAGTAAAAATACAAAAGCGGCAAAGCAGACAAAGAAAAAAACAAGCGGTGAAAAAACCAAAAAGAGTTCATCGGGTATCGGAAATATAAAGTATCTCGGAGGACTTCTTCTTAAAAAGATGGCTTTCGGCGGCGCAAAGGAGCTGCGAACCAATGCAGATGAGGTAAATAAGCTGAACGTTTTTCCTGTTCCGGACGGTGATACCGGAGATAATATGAGAATGACCATCGAGAGCGGTATTTCCGAGATGGAAAGCATTGATTCCGATAATATAGGAACGGTTATGAAATCACTTTCTCACGGAATGCTTCTGGGGGCGAGAGGAAATTCGGGAGTTATTTTGTCACAGTTCTTTGCAGGAACGGCAAAAGGGCTTGAATCTGCGGATAAGGCCGATCCCGAAACTCTTGGACGTGCGCTTGAGCTTGGCGTAAAGCAGGCTTATTCATCGGTTATGACGCCAACTGAGGGAACTATACTTACCGTTGCGAGAGAGGCTGTTGAATACGCCGTTTCCCGCATTACACCCAAAAGTACAATCAGAACTCTGTTCGCTGATCTTTCAAAAGAGATGAACAGGTCTCTTGAACGTACTCCCGAGATATTGACGGTACTTAAGGAAGCCGGGGTTGTTGACAGCGGTGCGGCTGGACTTTTCTATATAATTGACGGCTTTAACCGTGTTCTTAACGGAAGTGAAATAACCGATTTAGAGCATGATGCGGTTATTGAAAACAAATCTTCTGCATTTGTCCGTAACACGTTTGGACCGGACAGTGTAATGACATTCGGTTACTGTACGGAATTTTTGCTTCAGCTTCAAAATTCAAAAACAGATATTGAAAACTTTGACGTTAATGCGTTAAAGGAATTTTTGGTGAGTATAGGTGATTCTATAGTAGCTTTCAAGACCGACAGTATAGTTAAGGTGCACGTGCATACGCACACACCTGAAAAGGTTATTGAGTACGCTCGCCGTTTTGGTGAATTTCTTACTGTTAAAATTGAAAATATGTCTCTTCAGCATTCCGAGCTCGAAGCGGAAGGCGACTTCAAGTTAGAGGAGAGCAAGGAAGAGAATATACAGCCTAAAAAAATGTACGGTGTAGTTACCGTTTGCAACGGAGCTGGAATAGAGAATCTGTTTTCCGAGCTTGGCGCTGACGTAACGGTTACAGGAGGGCAGACTCACAATCCTTCAACGAGCGATTTTATCGAAGCTTTTGATAAAATATCAGCAGAGCATATTTTCGTATTCCCTAATAACAGCAATATTTTTATGGCTGCTCAGCAGGCTGCGGATCTTTATGAAAAAGCGAAGGTACACGTAATTTCAAGTAAAAATATAGGAAGAGGTTACGTAGCGCTCTCATCGATTGATTTTGACAACCCCGACGTAGATTCCGTAATTGCGGCTATAGAAACTGCAATGAGCCGCGTAACAGCAGGGTATATTTCTCCTTCAATCCGCGATGCCGATATGAACGGAATCCATATAAATAACGGTGATACTATCGGTATTATCGATAAAGAAATTGTCGTTGCGGAACCAAACAGAAAGGAAGCGTCAGAAAAACTTGCTTCTATGCTTCTTAATTTACCTGAAAAGTTTATGCTCACAGTATTCTGCGGAGCGGATTCCAATCAGCAGGAGCGCGCGGAGCTTGAAGCATACCTCAGTGAAAATCACTCTTCATCCGAAGTCTACTTTATAGACGGTGGGCAGGAGATATATCCTTATATTTTTGTTGCGGAATAAGATATGAGTATAAAAGCAGTTTTATTTGATCTTGACGGAACGCTTTTGCCAATGGATCAGAGTGTTTTTACAAAAGCTTATTTTGGAGGGCTTGCAAAAAGGCTCGCTCTGATAGGTTACGAGACGAAAAAGCTTATTGATTCCATTTGGCAGGGGTCAGCCGCAATGGTTGGAAATGACGGTAAAAAAACGAACGAAGAAGTTTTTTGGAATAAGTTTTCAGAGATATACGGAAAAGACGTCAGGAAGGATGAACCTTATTTTGTGGCTTATTACATGGAAGAGTTTGACGGTGTAAAGTCCGTTTGCGGATATAATCCCGAAGCGAAAGAAGCCGTAAAAAGTATTAAAGCACTCGGACTTCGTACCGCGCTTGCAACAAATCCGCTTTTTCCATCAATAGCAACGGAGAAGCGTACCGCATGGGCAGGGCTCGACGTTTGCGACTTTGAACTTGTCACAACATATGAAAATTCACGCTTTTGCAAACCAAATCCTGAATATTATAGAGATATTTTGAATAGCATGAGTCTTGAGCCAAGTGAGACATTGATGGTGGGAAACGACGTTTCTGAGGATATGATAGCAGAGTCGCTCGGAATGAAGGTCTTTCTCTTAACCGATAACCTTATAAATAAGGAAAACGCAGATATCTCAAAATATCCAAACGGCAGCTTTGATGAACTTGTGAAATATATAAAAACCATAATATAACAAAAAGAGCAAGCAGTGAGCTTGCTCTTTTTGTTGGTGCCGGTAGTCGGGGTCGAACCGACACGGTATTGCTACCTTCGGATTTTGAGTCCGACGCGTCTGCCAATTCCACCATACCGGCAATTGAGACGGAAATTTCCGCCACGGACAATATTGTAACA
>JAZQKG010000033.1:0-14633 GCA_045542035.1 Eubacteriales bacterium
AAGGAGTTGATTTATGACATTGTCTTCCTAAGACCGCTTGGCCTCCGACTTACCAAGGCAAGTCAATTTGACTTGCTTTTTTCTTTTTCGAGTTGTGACTCTTAATTTGGCGCTCGGGATTTTCTTATATATCCCGTTCCGCTTTTCATCTTTGGCTGCTCTCTACTCCTCGCATGCCAATATACCGCAAGCGGTATGCAGTGGGTCCAGGGTTCGAGTCCTCATATCTTGTTTGCAATCTTACGAGTGCTAAAAAGAGTATAAAAAAGGCAGAAACCGCGCTTTAACAAAAAGCTTTGATAACTTTAAAGAAAAATTTTAAAAAGAATTTATTTTTTTATTGAAATTCGCTTTACTTTTTGTTTTTTTTCTGTTATACTAATAAGGTGATTAAATTTTATACGCATAAAATGACGTAAAACAAGGAGTGATTCAATTATGAGTCGTATGGTCGGTACTGTATCCCGCGGTGTACGCGCACCAATTATCAGAAACGGCGACGACATTGTCGAAATTGTTACAAGTTCTGTTCTTGAAGCAGCTAAGGATGACGGATTTACTATCCGTGACCGTGACATCGTTGCAATGACTGAAGCTATAGTAGCGCGTGCGCAAGGAAATTACGCAACTGTTGAAAATATCGCGAGCGACGTTCGCGCAAAGCTCGGCGGAGATACCGTTGGAGTTATATTCCCTATCCTCAGCCGCAACCGTTTTGCAGTTTGTCTGCGCGGTATAGCTAAGGGCGCTAAGAAAATAGTTCTCATGCTTTCATATCCCTCAGACGAGGTTGGAAATCATCTTATAAGCCTTGACGCGCTTGATGAAAAAGGCGTTGATCCTTACCGCGATGTTCTTTCTCTTGAAAAATACCGTGAGCTTTTCGGATACGAAAAGCACCGCTTCACCGGTATAGATTACGTTGCATATTACGAAGAGCTTATCAAGGAATGCGGAGCAGAGGCTGAAATTATATTCGCTAACGATCCGAGAGCAATCCTTCCCTATACCAAAAATGTAATAAGCTGCGATATTCATACAAGAGCACGTTCAAAAAGACTTCTCAAAGCTGCCGGTGCAGAAAAAGTATACGGTCTTGACGATATCATGACCGAATCTGTAAACGGAAGCGGATATAATGAGAATTACGGCCTTCTCGGTTCAAATAAAGCTACGGAAGATCAAATTAAGCTTTTCCCGAGAAACTGTCAGCCTATAGTTGACGCTATACAAAAGAAGCTTTATGACGCAACCGGCAAAAAGGTTGAAGTAATGGTTTACGGTGACGGAGCGTTCAAGGACCCCATTGGAAAGATATGGGAGCTTGCTGACCCGGTTGTTTCTCCTGCTTATACAAGCGGACTTGAAGGTACGCCAAACGAGCTTAAGCTTAAGTATCTTGCGGACAACGATTTCGCAGATCTTTCGGGCGATGCTCTAAAGGAAGCGATAAAAGCAAAAATTCATGAAAAGGACGGAGACCTTGTCGGACAGATGATATCCGAAGGCACTACCCCGAGAAGACTCACGGACCTTATCGGTTCGCTTTGCGACCTCACCTCAGGCTCGGGTGACAAAGGAACACCGATAGTATATATCCAAGGATATTTCGATAATTATACAACAGAATAATTTAACAAAAAACCTCAGGACTTGTTTTAAACTTGCCCTGAGATTTTTTATTATAAAGCTAAAACAACACTTACCACCGCCACAGCAATTCCGCATCATTTTTGAAAGCTTATACGCTCTTTAAACAAAACAAGAGACAAACATGCAAATACTAATATCAGAATTAACAAAAAGCCTATAATGCTAATTTCAACTTCTCAAAAAGCTTATTTTTCACCGACCAGCGCTTCGCGGCAAACGTGAGCTGCTTCGGGATTCATATTACATTCAAGATGAACAAGCTTCACATCCTTCAAAACTCTGTCGGCAAGATTCATAGTTTTCAAGAGAGCCGATTTGCTTTTTTTAGGCAAATAAATCTGAGACATAAAGCGCATGACCGCATCGCTCGGAGCAATTGCGTAAGCCTTGTTAACTTCGCCTCTGGTCAAAAAAGCGAATCCGGCAATTTTACGAATAACGTTTCTTCCGTAATTCTCTTTTCCCTGCCAAGGCGTTCCGCACGCATAGGCTTCACCATTAATTATTCTTACGGTAGGCTTATCTCCGTTAAGAATTTTAACCTTATCGCCAAATTCTGACATCCACAGCCTTGTATGAGTCGTTTTACCTACTCCGCTGTGAGCTGTTATTATATATGCTTTTTCTCCGTATTCAATAACTGAGCCGTGAAATAAAAACGCATCGTAATCAGGAAGGCGCTCGGCTATTTTCCTATACGCTATTATACTCTCGTAATATCCCGAAGTATAATCGGTTTCGGAGCTGACTCTTTCCTCTTCTATTTCCCCATCGGTTACAGAAACGGTAAATTCAGGTTCCTCATCCGTCAAGTAATCCTTAGCAAGATATACTATATTCTGATATTTATTATCTATGCCTATTGAAATCTCTGCAATTTTTATAGTTATCAATACCCCTTACCCCCGTATGCGTTTATGAAAGTGCTATTTCCTTTACCAAAGGTGATTTTTGAAAAATCATGTGAATTACCCGCGTAATCTATTCTCGAAAGAGCTGTACATCCCGCGAACGCGTTATCCGCTACAGAATAAAGGCTTATGGGAGCAGCTACTACTTTAAGTTCAACACAGCCGTAAAAAGCATCTGTTGAAATCAAAACAACAGACGAAGGAAGAATTATCGACTGAAGCTTTATGCAATTGGCAAACATTCTTTTTGAAATTTCCGTAATAGATGCAGATAACGTTACGGTTTTTAAGGAAGAACAACCCGAAAATACCGAATATCCCATCTCTGTCACACTGCTTGGAATATTTACGTTATCAAGGCTTTCACATCCCTCAAAAGCGTTATTTCCAATTTTCTTAACTCCGTCGGGAATCGTTATATCTCTAAGCTCCGCGCAATAGGAGAACGCTTTATCTTCAATTGAAGTAACTTTTTTGGGTATTGAGACCTCTTCAAGCATCTTGCAATTTCCAAACGCCGTTTGGTTTATACTTTGAAGAGAGGGCGGAAGCTTTATATTTTCAAGAGAAACACAGTTAACAAATGCCGAATTTCCAATAACCTCGACGTTTTTGTTAAACTTCACGCCAACGAGCTTTTCGCAGCGAGCAAACAATCCCTCGGGAACATAATATTTAAGAGAAGTAATATCAGCCGATTCAAGCTTGACACATTCTCCGAATGCGTATATTCCCATATTTGATACACGCGAAATATTAATTTTTTTAAGCTCAATGCACCCATAGAATGAGTAGTTGCCAAGAGTGTCAAGCGCTCTCGGGAGCTTTACCTCGGAAAGAGACGTATTCATATAAAAGGCATTGTCGCCTATCTTTGTAAGGTTATCTGAAAGCGATAATGATTTAAGCTTTGAGCAATATGAAAATGCTTCATTGCTAATTTCAATAACACTGCTTGGAACAGAGAAAGAAACAAGCTCTGCGCAGTCATAAAAGGCGTCTTTTTCGATTCTTTTATATTTTCCGTCAAGCTTAACGTTTTTTAAAGATATGCATCCCATACATAGTCCAACGGGAACAGATTCAGTAGATGCATAATAGCTCACCGAGGCAAGATTTTTGCACTCCATAAAAGCGTAATCGCCTACACTGCTGACCGTTTTGGGAATAACAGCTTCACTAAGACCCGAAAGCATAAAAGCATACATTCCTATAGATTTAACACTTTTCGGAACAGTTAAATTTTTAAGAGAACTCGTGTATACAAAGGCATATTGACCTATGGTCTCTACGCCCTCTGAAATAATTACGCTTTCAAGGGCTGTACATTCCGAAAACATTGATGGACCGATATTCTTCAGAGAAGAAGGTATCTTCACGCTTTTAAGAGCGTAGCAATCAAGGAAAACCGACTCTCCAACCGAGGAAAGCGTTTCGGGAAGATTAATTGCCGAAAGCAGCTGACAGTGCTCAAAGGCGTTGTTTCCAATACGTGAAACCTTAGAATCCGCAAAATCAAAGCTCTCAAGAAAAGTCGCGTGATAAAAGGCGTAATCAAAAAACTCTGTAACATCAGACGAAATTTTCAAGGAAAGAATATCGTTACAATATGCAAATGCAGAAGAGATTTTCTTGATTCCTCCCGGCAAAACAACCGAAACGCCGCGCACCTTTTCACCGTTTTTAATAACGGTGGAATTCGGAGTATCTATCAAAATCTTTTCAGAGTTTTTTTGCGGATGATATTTTATAAGTATGCCGTCTCCAACTACGGTAAACTCCTCGGTTAAAGAATTAAAAAACTTAGTTCCGTAAAAAGCAAATCCGCCAATTTCCTCTACGTTTTCGGGGATATTAATGTTTTCAAGCTTTGAGGAGAGATAGAAAGCGTAGCTTCCTATTTTTTCAACTCCTTCATGAAGCGTTATATTTGTCAAAGAATCGCAGTCATAAAAAGCTCTGTCGGATATCTCGGTTACGTAATCCGGAACTGTGTAATCGGAAACCTCAGATTTGTGAGGCATGAGTATTATTCTCTTTTCCGTCTTATCTATAAGAGCTCCTCCCTCAGATGTATAACGGGAATTTTCCGGATCAACGTTTATTGCTGAAAGAGCTTCGCATCCGTAAAATGCCTCAAACCCGATTTCATTAACGCTCGCAGGAATACTTAACGAGACAATATCCAAGCAATTGTAAAATGCGCGCATACCAATGCTCGTAACCTTATTTCCAACGTTAATGCTTTTTAAAGTTTTACAATCGGAGAAAGAGCTCTCTCCGATCTTGGTAATTTCACCGTGAAGATTTATCTCTGTTAATTTATCGCAATCAGCCAAAACGAGCTTAGACACTATACTCACGGACTTTGGGAATGAAAATTCTACGAGATTATCACACTGACCGAACGCGCATTCGCCTATATAATTTACACTTTCAGGCAACTCTATTTTGGAAATATTCGCGCCAAAAAAAGCATAGTCACCAATCGACACCACTGTATCCGGCATCTTTATTTCTTCAAGGCTTACGCATTCCGAAAAGGCGTAATTTCCAATATATTTCGTGAACGAGCCAACATCTACAGATTTGAGATTTTTATTTTTAAAAGCCCCCTCACCTATTGATGTAACGGAGCGGCTTTTTATGGCATCCGGAATATTCACTTCTCCTTCATAACCAAGATATTCAATAATCTCAATCGTTCCGTCATCAAGCACGGTATAATTAAAATTACCGTAGTTGAATATTTTGCGCTCAGACTCATCCTCTCTGAACCTTAAAGCAATAATAACAGTAGCGGTCACCGCAATGAGCAATGCTATAACAAAAACAATTATAATTCTTTTTTTACGTATATCAGTCATCACAACTCCCCAAAAGAAATAAGAGCATATTAATTAATATATAAATTATACATTATTAAAAACTGTTTGTCAATTAATATATATTAAATTTATAGGAACATACTGTTTAAATTGCTCTTTTAATGAATAAAAGATTCTAAAAACGGAAAAATATAACACAGCAACAAAAAAAGGAAAGGGGCAAAAATGAAAAAAATAATTCTAACAATTCTCATCATTTCAATATTGACGCTGGTATTTGGCACGAACATTATTTCTGCAAGCTTCGGCTCGGGCGTAGAAACAATTGCGGAAGACGTAAAAATAATTAAAACAGGAATCTTTGGAAGAAAGCTCACATTTTCTGACGCTGATTTCAAGCAAGGTCTCTGCATAACAGATTTTGATTCAGTGGAAATAACCAAAATTCCGTCATCAACCGAAGGCGCCCTTATGTTAGCCGGAAGAAGAATAGGCGAAGGAACGGTTATAAAAAGAAAAAACATCCCTGCCCTCGTATTTATTCCGGCAAGCAAGGATGTCAGTGAATGTAGCTTCAGATTTAAAATTGATGAATATGCCGCAGGTACTGAAATTGAATTTATTTTAAAATTCACAGACAAAATCAATTACGAGCCTGAAACGAAAAATCAATCTGCCGACAGCCTTTCTTTAAAAACTCAACGTGAAATAGGTATTCATGGGAAAATGTACGCTACCGATAACGAAGGAGATGCAATAGAGTATATTATAGTCTCGTATCCCAAAGCCGGAACGTTAACAATTGTTGACAAGAATACTGGCAAATATATTTACACGCCTGCAGCCTCTTACGTAGGAAACGACTCTTTTGTTTACGTTGCAAGAGACGAATGGGGTAATTTCTCAGAGGCACAGAAAGTAAATATTACCGTATCGAAAAGAATGAGCGAAGTCGAATACCGCGATATGACAAAGCGCCCCGAGTACAACGCCGCCGTCGCTATGACCGCTATGGGAATAATGGGGGGCAAGATAGTTGGTGACGGTGTTTATTTTAATCCTGACGAAATCGTTACGCGAGCAGAATTTATATCCATGGCGATGAAAACACTTGGCATAAAGGCAGATGAATCTGTGAGCCAGACATATTTCGATGATAACGAAGAAATTCCCATAGCTCTTCTCGGATATGTTTCGGCAGCGCAGAAAATGGGTATAACCCAAGGGACTTTTAAAGACGGTAAGCTTCTTCTCCGTCCAAATGATGCAATAACGAAATACGAAGCGGCCGTTATAATGGCGGAGCTTTTAGGTGCGAAAGCTGACGGAGACGTTCCCGTCTTCAGCAATGCAAGTTCTATTCCCGCATGGGCAAGAAATGACGTATACGCTATGTGCTCTCTCGGCATTTTCGAGCATGACGGATTAACAATTGACGCAAATTCTACGGTTTCGCGCTCTGATTGCGCAAGCTACCTTTATAGAATGCTCAACCTTTAATGAGCTTCTTCATCCAGCCATAACCCCAAGCGGAGATATCACTGCTTTTTTCGATATCTCCGCTTTTTATTATTCATTATTTTTCGCTTATATTTTTATTATTTGCTTCGCTTTTAGCTATCTGCCGTGCAATTTCAAGCGGAAGATCGGAAGGTGTAACCCCGTAGGATGAAAACTCTTCCGCAAGACTTTCGCCTGCCAATGCGTGATAATATACGGCAAGGGCAGCCGCCTTGGTTTGCAAGGTCTTATTTTGAGCAATAAATGCAGCGATAAAGCCTGCGAGAACATCTCCGCTTCCTGCTTTGGCAAGAGATGATGAGCCAACCACGTTAATGAACACTTCCTTGCCGTCTGTTATAACCGTTCCCGCTCCTTTGAGAACTACAGTACATAAATTTTCACAAGCAAACCTTTCCGCAGCCTCAAGTCTATGAAGCTGAACCGTTGCAACGTCACTTCCGGAAAGTCTTGCAAATTCAAGAGGATGCGGAGTTATAATTACATTCCTTTTTGCATTTTTTATTGCGTTAACACCGTCTTCACCTATTGATGAAAGCGCATTTATCGCATCTGCGTCAAGAATTACATCTCCTCCCTCCGATGAAAGAAGAGCAAGAACCAAGGAAAGAAGCCCTTCGGTATTATCCGAACCGGAGCCGATAAGCGTCGCGCTATGCTTTTTGGAAATCTCAACGATTTCGTTTATATTATCCAAATTAAATTCGGATATATCATTTATCTCCTTATAAATTGCTTCGGGATATTTCTGCGAAAGCTCGCAAACCACATCCTTAACGCCCGCAAACGTTACAAGCCCGACTCCGCCTCTTAAAGCAGCTTCAAGGCTAAGATGAGCCGCGCCCCTATATTTTTTACTTCCTGTAATTACAAGAAGCTTACCAAATGTTCCTTTATTCGAATTCTGTTCCCTCTTCGGCAATTCATTTGAAACCCACTCCGAATCAATCATATGGTATCTGAATGAAAATGCTTGCGTTATACTTCTTCTTGGCAATCCAAGGTCATCGTACACGACCTCACCAACGTATGACCTCGCAGGATATGATATTATTCCCGGTTTAATAAAAGAGAGCTCAACTGTTGCGCCAACCGATATAGCAAAGTCACTTACGCTTCCGTTATCTGCATCTATACCAAGAGGAACGTCAATAGCTATTTTTTGCGCTTCAACAGCTTCTCTTACCGTTATCGCAAGATGACGAAGCTCTTCGGGCATCTCACCGTGAAATCCCGTTCCAAAAATAGCATCTACAATACATCCCGCGTTTTTTATATGTGAAAGAATCTCATCAGTTGCGGAAAAATTAATTACCTTTCCGCCCCTCTCCATATATTCGGTAAGAAATTCCTTCCCTTCATTGCTCTTTTGCCCGGCAGAAAAAATATCGTAAACCGTTATATCATACTCATCCATAAGCTTCATTGCGGCAGCGTATCCGTCACCGCCGTTATTACCTTTTCCAGCGAGTATTACCATATATTTGTTCTTCGGAGCACGCGCCCTTATAACCTTAGCAACCGCGTCTCCGCTTTTATCCATAAGTGTTTTTATTGGGATACCGAGTTCTGTATTTGAAAATTCATCTATGAGTTTAATCATTGAAGACGTAGCAAGTTTCATAAAAATCCCCAAACTAAAAGTATATAGTATATATTAACATAAAAACAAGTGCATTTCAATATTATTTAGTAAAATTAATTAAAAACTCTTTACAAACGAAGAATTTTTTAGTATAATAATTATAGTAACACTCGAGAGGAGATTCACCATGTCTAAAAAAATATTAATCACAATTGCCAGACAGTTTGGCAGCGGAGGCCGAGAAATAGGAGAACGTGTCGCAAAAATACTCGATATTCCTTTAATCGATAAAGAACTTATAAAAGATGCTGCATCAAATGGTGAGCTCAGCGAAGAAATTATAAAAAGCGCCGACGAATCGGCAGCAAACAGTTTGCTATATACTCTTGCAATGGGTTCAAACGTTCTTGGCACGACAATGCATTTCGGTTACAAAATGCCTATTAACGACAAGCTTTTCATTCTTCAATCAGAAGCTATAAAAAAACATGCCGCGGAGGGAAGCTGCGTAATTATCGGAAGATGCGCAGATTACGTTTTACGTGACGAGCCCTCACTTTTCAGAATTTTCATTTACGGTGATCTTGATCATCGGCAAGAAAGAGTTAAGGAGCGCCACCCCGAACTAAAATCATCGCAGGTGATTGACGTTATAAACAAAACAGATAAACGCCGCGCGTCATATTATAATTTCTATACCGGAAACAAATGGGGAAAGTACGACAACTACGATATGGCAATAAATTCTTCGACCTTTGGAGTTGAAGAAACTGCCGAGCTTATCGCCGCATCGGCAAAAAAGATTATTGAAGATTAATAGACTATACTGATATTATTAAAAGGGTTGGCATGAGCCAACCCTCTATTTTATATGCATTTATTTAACAATTATTTCATAATGCCATGTTTCGCATTAGAACGAACGGGAGACATCATACTGACCGAGCTTTTCAAGCGTCAATCCAAAATTCCCACTCACTCTATCTTCGATAACCTCAAAATTAGATACAGGAACAACATCTCCGCTTTTAAGGACAGTGACGTCGTTTAAAAAACCGCAGCTCTTATTTAAGGACTTTTTCGGTTTTACTAAATGTGACATCCCCTCGGCTATTTTCAAAATTTTTCCGGATAGATGCCGGATTTTTTAAGTTTGCGGAAAGCGTTGACTACCATTTCCTTATCTTCCTTATAAGTAACTCCGTACCACTTATCAGTGTTATCAAGAACACATACGTCTGCCTTGCCTTCCTTTACAAGATCCGAAACAACGCTTGGAAGGAAAAATTCGCATTTTTCGGGATTTTGGGGAAGATTTTCCTCGAGAAATTTCGGAAAACGTTTTTTACATTCTTCAAGATATGACGTCGTGAATCCCCAAAGGTTCATAGAAACGAGAGCTTCGGGATCAAGAGCGTAATCAACGTCATCCTCGGTATAATATATATTTCCATCTTTGATACCGATTTTTGTACGCTCAACGATAGATTTAAGCATACCGTTTTCATCCGATTCGCATATACCGCGGGAAACCGTTCCCTGTTCTGTTACGGTATTTTTTATTCTGTAACCCACCATTGCATAGTGATACTTTACATCGTCATTCGTATTTTTGAGAAAATTATAAATTTTTTCAAACGCGTGTGATCCGTAATAGTCATCAGCATTTATTACCGCAAAAGGAGCGTCAACCGTTCCAAGACAGCAAAGAAGCGCGTGAGCTGTTCCCCAGGGCTTACGTCTTCCCTCGGGAACCTTAAACCCTTCCGGAATTTTATCAATTTCCTGATAAACGTACTTAACG
The DNA here is from genome assembly GCA_045542035.1 of Eubacteriales bacterium. Classification (GTDB taxonomy): domain Bacteria; phylum Bacillota; class Clostridia; order Oscillospirales; family CAG-272; genus UBA1740. The sequence goes on from JAZQKG010000033.1 coordinate 10,303, forward strand.
TTGATATCTTTTCCTGCAAGATGCGCGTCAATTACTTCTCTAAAATCTTTTTCTATCTCTTTTTTTATGATAAACGTAACGTCTCGGAAGCCCGCCCTCATAGCATCATAAATTGAATAGTCAATAATTATGTGGCCTTCCTCGTCAACTTTATCAATTTGTTTAAGACCTCCGTAACGACTTCCCATTCCGGCAGCCATTATAACAAGCTCTGGATTTTTCATATCATTCTCCTAAAAATATTATTTTTATTTCAATTATACAGCCATTATATATCTTTTTCAAGAGAAAGCAAATCTTAAAATTTGTAAAATCGATTTTTTTCATCAAAAAATACAAACAAAAGCATTTCTTTCTACATAAGTATAACACATTTTCAAATATTATGCAATACAAAATATTTTTTCGTCAAATAAATATAAAAAAATGAACTTTCCCTTGAATTTCGACTTTAAATGAATTATAATATATGTGATAAATAAATTACAAAAGGAGCAGTAACATTATGAGCAATTTCAATCTTGTTGACCATCCGCTTATCCAGCACAAGCTTACGATCATGCGTGACAAAAACACAACTTCAAAGGCTTTCAGAGAACTGCTTGACGAAATTTCTATGCTTATGGGCTATGAAATCACGAGAAATCTCCCTCTTGAAGAGGTGGAGATTGAAACTCCGATACAAAAAGCTAAATTCAAAAAAATAGCCGGAAAAAAACTTGCTATTGTTCCTATTCTCAGAGCAGGACTCGGTATGGTAGACGGTCTTTTACGTCTCGTTCCCGTAGCACGAGTCGGACACATAGGGCTTTACAGAGACCCTGATACGCATATGCCGGTTGAATATTACTGTAAAATGCCCCCCGATATCGATAAACGCCTCGTTATAATTGTTGACCCCATGCTTGCAACGGGCGGTTCAGCCGCTGACGCAATAACCATGGTAAAAGCAAAGGGCGCAAAACACATTATGCTCATGTGTCTCGTTGCGGCGCCAGAGGGTGTTAAAAAGGTTCAAGAGGCTCATCCCGACGTTGATATTTACAGCGCTGCGCTTGATGAAAAATTAAACGACCATGCTTATATCGTTCCCGGACTCGGTGATGCCGGTGACAGAATTTTCGGAACCAAATAATGCGAGAGCTTATAATAAAAAAGAATGATTCCGGGCAGCGTCTTGATAAATTTATAACAAAAACTCTCGAGCTACCCGCAAGCTTACTTTACAAATCAATCAGGTTAAAAAAAATTAAAGTTAACAGAAAACGCGCTGAGGCAGGTCAAATACTTGTAGAGGGAGACACCGTTCAGTGCTTCCTTCCAGAGAGCTTTTTTGAAAAAGAGGCTACAGACGATTCCCTTCTTCATATCACTCCACACCTTGATATAATTTATGAGGACGAAAATATTCTTCTTGTAAACAAATGTCCGGGAATATCCGTTCATGAAGATGAACACGGCGCAAAAAACACTTTGATAACGCATATTCTCGCATATCTCGCTCAAAAGAAAGAATATGACCCCGGTGAAGAGCAAAGCTTTGTTCCTGCGCTATGTAACAGGATAGACAGAAACACAGGCGGTATAGTTATTGCCGCGAAAACCGCGGAAGCGCTTCGAGTAATGAATGAAAAAATCAAGAACCGCGAAATAGACAAGTTTTATCTTGCGGCGATACACGGTATTCCCGAGAAAGCTTCTGATACGCTTACTGGATATCTCTTAAAAGACGGAAAAACGAATACCGTTAAAGTATTCTCAAAAAATCCTCCCAAAAATGCAAAAAGCATAATTACAAAATATAAAGTAATTGCAAAAAAGCAGGACTCAGCGCTTATAGAAGTTGAGCTTCTGACCGGAAGGACGCATCAAATAAGAGCCCACATGGCTTATATAGGACACCCTCTTATAGGCGACGGAAAATACGGCATAAACAAGTGTGACAGACAAAAAGGATACAAATATCAGGCGCTCTGCTCATATAAGCTAAGATTCAGCTTTAAAGGCGAAAAAACAAGCCTCGATTATCTAAACGGCAAAGAATTCAAAATTGATAAGCGAGACATATATTTTACAAAAGAATATTTTAGTTAAAAAGGACGCGTCAGCGTCCTTTTTAATATCCAAGTTTTTTTAGGTTGCGCTCAATAGTTTCTTTTTTTCTCCAAGAATACGCCCTTCGTTTAAATTCTTCATCCGTCATTGATAAAAGTCTCTGTGTTGTAATCAGCTCTATTCGCTCTTTATAAAAGAAGGAAATCGGCGTTAATTTTGGTGATTTGTTATAAGGACATACCGTCTGACAAACGTCACACCCCCATACCGTGTCAATTTTTCGCATTAAATCAATCTCGAAATCTGAAAGCTCGCCCTTGCGCTGTGTTATCTTAGAAAGACATTCCCCACCATTCGAAAGTCTGCCTGTCGGGCAATTTTTTTTACACAATCCGCATCCTTCGCAGCGTCTGATTTCCGTGGGAGCGCATATGCCTATTTCAGATTCATCAACGTCACATATAACCTCTGCGATAAATACGTAGCTACCGTATTTTTCATTTATAAGAAGTCCGTTATCCCCAAGGATTCCAAGTCCGCTAATCAAAGCGGCGTGGCGCTCGTCTATCGGAGAATGGTCGCCAAAACCCGCGAATGAATTTTCGGGATATTGCTTTTTCAGCCTCTCTATAAGCCTATCTGTAATTTCTTTTATAAACAGATGGTAATCCCTCGATATCGCATATCTTGATAAATTTTCGGCATCTCCCGTGTAATATGGGATTAAAAAAACTATGACTGTTTTCGGTTCAAAATCCTTTCGTCCGATAATATCCGCTCTTACTTCTCGGCAAGATAAATAGGAAAGGATTTTATAGTATTCAATATTCTCTTCTTTAAAGAAATCCGCAATTTCAGAGGTCATATTCCCAATCCTTTCTCATTGTTTTATATTATTTTAGCATACACAGCGGCAAAATGCAAGATATTTATTGACTTTATCGCGAGTGTGTAGTATAATATTTAAATAACTATTTATTTAAAAAGGAAGTTCGCTCTATGTTTAACCTTAACGAAGGTCTTTTCGTATATTTGTTCGGCGGCGCAGAAGGTGTTAACGTCACCTTGTTTTATATTACTTACGTTGCTTTTATTCTCATCTCAATGTTAAGCGCGTATTTTCTCGGAAGTATAAATTCCGCGATAATCACCTCAAAACTTCTCTATCACGATGACATACGCAAGCACGGAAGCGGCAACCCCGGACTGACAAACATGTTCAGAACCTACGGAAAAGGCGGTGCCGGACTTACACTTCTCGGTGACGTTTTGAAAAACGCGTTAGCTATATTAATCGCAGGTATTCTTTTTGGATTTAATTACGTTGGCGGAATAAGCGACCATGACGGATACTGCTATATGGCAGGACTTTTCGCCATAGTAGGACATATGTTCCCCGCATATTACGGCTTTAAGGGCGGAAAGGGTGTTCTCTCAACCGCAACCGTTACGCTCATACTCGCGCCTATTCCATTTGCAATTCTGTTTGCCGTTTTTGCGCTTATAGTCGGAGTATCAAAATACGTATCTCTCGGCTCTGTCAGCGCGGCAATTTTACTCCCTATCGTCGTGAATGCGTATTTCAAAATTGCTTTATCGGCGCAAACACCCGGAATAATCTCTCTATGTACGGTAATAATCGCTATACTTATCGTTTGGTGCCACAGAGGCAACCTACAGAGAATATCAGACAGAACCGAAAGAAAAATATCATTTAAGAAGAAAAAAACTGATGAATCCGAAGAGTGATTTTTTATCTATTGTTATTGATTCCTTCAAAAAGGAAGTATTAAAGAAGCTCGTTTTTTCCCGTCCGAGAGGCACGGAAACCGTCAAAGTCACAGGCAGACTGTGCTCCCACAGAGGAAGACGCATACTTGCGCTTGAATATTCCCTTCCCGGCAACACCGTTTCGCAAAAAAACGTTAACGAAGAAAATCTTGAAGCAGAAATTGACACTCTCATTAATTTTTACGGACAGGTAAATCTTATAACAACGCTTGGCGACGCGGAATGGAAAACTTCAAAAAGCGGAAAAGAGATTATACTCGGAAAAGATGCGCTTATTAAGAAAATGTCCGGAACAAATAACGATTTCGAGCGCGCCATAGAGGAGCTCGACCGCAAAAAGAATTACATTCTTACAGGCAAAGAGGGTTTTCTGATTACGCTCGGAATATCTGATAAATCCGGGCGCGTACATGACAAAAGACAAGGAAAATTCAGACAGATAAACAGATTTCTTGAGCATATTGAAAACATTTATAAAGATATAC
>JAZQKG010000034.1:0-13565 GCA_045542035.1 Eubacteriales bacterium
ACTGGCTCAACGTCCGTTCTGTGAATGACGTATTTGGTTACTTCTGTATAGTCAAACATAAACGGTGTCGATTCGTCAATATTACCGTCTTTATCGATAAGAATAACCTCATGCTGATCTTGAGCGCTATCGTAACCGAAACGTCTGTAAACCTTGTGGTTTGCGTTGTATATTGTAATCATAGCGGGGTATCCAAGACCGAGGTCAAGCTTTTCCGTAACTTCACCGACTCCTGCAAGGGAAGCAAGCTTTGCTGCGTCCGTTACCGTTATGTCATCATAATCTGATACTACGTTAAATATATTGCTATCGTGTCTATACGTATTGTCAAAAACAGACAAATCCGAGTCATCGATAGTAAACCTCGCATCACCCCAAATGACGTTAGTTTTGATTGAGATTGTTTGAACGGCACCCGTGCCGCCTATTCTCGTCTCGTGGATACGATAGGTTTTTCCGCTGTCTGCGTATACGGTATGTCTCTTCGTTGCGTTTGCGTGGTCGTGGGCTGCTTTAAGATTGAAGAAATCATCAGTAGCGCCGTCACCTGCAGCTCCGAAATCCGAGTAATAAAGTCTGTTGGTGAAATAATCTTTTCTGAAACCGGAATCAAATATTATATCGGTTTCCGCGTATTTTATAAAATCATTAGTGAAAAGGTCAGCAGAATCCGCTATAAACGATTTTAATCCAACGTTTATAAGAAGGTTATCTCCGTCAACCAAAATTCTTGAGTCGTAATCGGCGTTGGGATTTATAAGGGAAAGGATGACCGCGTTGTTAATAACGGCTCCCGCGCTCTCCTTGGAAACCAAATCAAGCGTTGTTCCTGTTTTTGCTTCTATATAAGCCTTAAGCTCTTCTGCCGCAGTTAAGGTATCATTGTCGTAAACAATTTTATCAACATACTCTCCGTTAACCATGAAATCAACGGTGGGTGACTGATCGCCTGAATTTACGTCGGCAAACTCAAGCGCTGCTTTGCAGTAGTTGCCTATAGAATTAACGAGATTAACAAGATTTGGGTTATTTTTAAGATCATTCTGAGCATATCTTATATAGTCGTCAAGATAGAATATTCCGCTATTTTCTCCTACCGTTACGGTAATTCCTTGGTTAAGGAATTTTACGGGAAGTATAACCTCGCAATAAAATTTGCCGTCTTTAAGTTCTTCGTTATTGGTTACGGCTTCCCATTTGCCTGCTTCATTTTTGGTTATAATCTTTCCGCTTTCATCGCTTGCGGGGAGGGTAAGAGTTATCTCAGTTGCGCTGTCAGAATAGAATCTGAACGCTATAGTCTCTTTAAACATCAGTCTTGCGGTTTTGATTGTATCTTTTACGGGAGTCATATCACCTTCTTTGCTCGGCGTATAGGAAATATTTTCTACGTCGGTTCCTTTGACGTAGCTGTCAAGAGCGGAAATATAGGTTTTTGTTGCTTTTGCAAGCGCTATTGCTTCATTACCGTATTCTCCCGCTAAGACTTTTTCTATATAATTTAAAACAGAGAAGGTATATTCCTGTGTGAGACTTTTTCCGTTATATCCCGCGATGTCTATTGAGAAAGCAAAACTCTCGCTTGCTTTATTCGCAAAGACGGGATGGGAAACGCAATAATAATCAACTCCTTCTATATTCTCGATTTCGCTTATTTCACCTTTATTTACTTTATTTCCAGCTAAGTATAAGTAGTTTATGCTATTGTCGCATATATCCTTTGGAATATAAATGTTAAACGTAAATTTGTCAGAAAGGTTAAGGTTGGCTTTTATTGCGAACGCGGCGTAACCTCTGAGAGTGTAGGTTGCGTCAACTGTAACCGCGCTTGTTTTATCGAAAACGTATTTATACACATCGGTTTGTTTAACCACAAGTGACGTTGGAGGAGTAGGTGTTTTGCCTATAACCCAGTTTTCTTCAATTGTTCTGCCGAGAACGTCGTTTGCGTCCCAGGTTATTTTTGCATACTCGCTTCCTTCGGCTGTCACGTAATTATACTCAATATAAACGTCTGTTTTCGTATAATTATTGTATGATGACGGTTTTACCGCGCCGCTGCTGTCATAAGCGAAGTTATACGTATAAAGGGGCAGGGTCTGTGTTTCAGACGTTCTTACAAGCTCTTTTGAAGTTGAGTATGACGCTCCGTTTGCAAATTTGCAGTTCGTAAGCGTGATTTTATCGCTTATACCGCCGACCAATCCAACGAAGCTGCATCCATCAAATGAAAGGTTCGCTGGTTCGGCATATCCTCCGATAGCATTTGCCGCAGTTGAGTATATCAAGCAGTTTTTAAAGCTTACGTTCGCGGTGGGCGCGTTTCCTTCGTTTATGTGAATATTTACAATATCTTTGTAATTTGAAATCAGCGTAGCGTTTTGTACGTTAATTTCAGGAGCAGCTTCACTGGTTTCATCTGCTGTTGATTCGATAAGAGCCGCTGCGCCTGCGTTGTGAGTGTAGGTTCCGCCATTGATATTTACCTTTATGTTCGCGTCGTTTGTTGCGTTTTGCATTACACCGACAAGCGCCGCGCTGTAGGTTGAAAGGTTATTGCCGGGGTAATTAACGGGTGTGTCTGTAACAGTAACGCCTGTAAATACGTGTTCCGTGCCTGTGAGTGTGAGACTCTCATAGCTTACGGTGCTATCGAACGTTATCTCACCGAGATTGAGGGCGGCGTTTTTATTTCTTAACAAGAAAAGCGCGGCTGCCTTACCTGCGTTTTCCTTTTGATAATTAAATATTCTTCCTCCGGGCTTTGAGGAATAAACGTTTAATTCAACGTAGGCTGGAATCTCAAAGGAAACGGAGCCGCCCGTTGCATCTTTATTGCGCACTAAGGAATAGTAGCGACCGTTAAGGTCCCAATATATCTTTTTGGGTGCTGCTTCGGTAGCACTAGAACCAACATCGATTTTTTCGGTGTTTTCATCTTCTTCGATATCCCAAAGAAGTGTGATTACCGCTCCGTTCGCAGCGTTTGCTATAACCGAATCAAATTTTTCGGGGTCATCGTATTTCTTAACCGTATTATTCGTCGGGTTATATACCTGGAAGTAATAACCGTCCGCCGGTGCGCTTGGCGTTTCATCTCCGCTTGCCATAGCCGAAACCGCAACTATGCCGCACAGAAGAATTACCGCAAACAAAATTGTCAGAATTTTAAAGGATTTTTTCATTTTGCGTCTCCTATAATATGCAAATTTATTATCTAAGTCTAATTCTACCACTTTTTAGCAGTTTTGTCAAGAAAAATATTTTGTTTGAATTATAGTAAAACTATACAAAAGGAGATATAATTCTAACTGAAAATGAAATCGTTGCAATTGCAACGATGAAATCTTCACTTTATTCAGATGAAATCCAAGGAAAAACCTTGGATGAAATCAAATCCGCCTTCTTAATTCGACGCATTCGGATTTCATCGCGTAAGCGATTTCATCCACAATCGTGGATTTATCCCGTCGAAGACGGATTTGACTGCGTGTTCTACAATAAGCAGAACACGCTATAGCGAGCCTTGTTGTTTTTGTCGGTTCAATTTTCCACTTTGGAAAATGATTCCTTTCTGCTCAGAAAGGCTTCGAGAAGTCGTGCTTTTGTCGAAATCCAGGAGCTGAGAGTGCGCTTCGTGTAATTATAGCCTGCGGCATAGCCTCTGAAGCCAACTACGGGCAGGGCAGAGAGCTTGAAGAGTCCGTCTATCACGTCTGCCGCGCCGAAATTTTCCTTTGCGGTCAGCATAACTGAGACGGTGACGGTCATGCAAAGAGTCGTGGGAATAAGCCTTGCTATCATTGATATAAGCTTGAAATTTTCAGGGTTGCGAAGCTCACTCTTTTCTCTCGTTTTTTCTTTAGAAAGAAGTATTTTTGGCGTGAGATTGAACGCCTTCAGCTTTTCCGCTTTTCTGAAAATCCTTAGGGCTTTTTTGTTACACGCCTTGGAGCTTTTGTAATTTTGATAATCGCTTTCCCCATATCCGTAGCGTAAAAGCAGATTTAAGCGTCTGTATTCAAGCTCCTCCTTTGCGTAATCCTTGCAGAAGCTTCTGAGCATAGGGATATCAGATCCGGTGATTTTATCAGAAAGCTGACTGCACTCATCGTAAGCCTTTTTGTATTCTTCACTCTCTTCTCCAAGCCGCTCTCCCGCATCTTCCATGGAAAAATACATAAGATAAGATGCAAGAAGCATGACCGCCATCGTAGACGTAAAGCTTTCGCCTGTGAAGCTTGTAAACCCTATATCAGTGAAAAGAACGAGCGAGGTCACAACGAGTGTTATTACGGCAACCGTTTTTCCAACGTTTGATGCAAGTATTCCGAGTCCCCGTTTTATAATATTGCCTGATTCAAGAAGGGATATCTCAAAATCATTTTTCATCGGTGTATTTCTCTCCTTTTTTCGCAAGGCTGAAAAGCATCGCTCCTATAAGATTTCCGACAAATCCCGTGAAGGCTATAACAGTAACCTCATCGGCAATTTTTGAGAGCAGGAGAAATAGTATAAAGGCAAAAAACCACATAACGTGCACAGATGGGGAGCGAAATATATATTTGATTACCTTTATAAGCGGCATGAGTGAAAGCAGAATCAAAAGCAGCGTGAATCCCGAAATTGCAGCTATTCCGCTTCTGGCTCTCCATAGCGGGAAATATAGGAGAGTTGCCGAGATGGGCGGCACCGTGCAAAATAAAATTCCTAAAAGGTTAAGAAATTTTCTTTTAATACCTACCGTCATCATTCATCTCCCGAAGATGCTTCAATCAGTTTTTTCATCTCGGTAATTCTCTCGCCCACGGCTTCTTTCTGGTAGACCGGCAGTGAGCTTGAGATAAACACCTCGTAAAGCATATCTATCTGCGACTCCATTAAAATTTTCACGTCTCTGTTTATTTTATGCAGATTGCTTGCTTCGTCAAGCTTTATGTAAAGGGAGTCAAACATATTAACTGTTGCTTGGAATAAAGCCTTTGATTCCTCAAAGCTTGCTTTTGCTTCATTAAGGCTCATACGGGCTTGTTCAGCTTTGTTTTCGGCATCCTCTGAAATTTTATTCACCGATGCCGCAAGCTTTGAAAGTGTTCCTCTTACTATGGGGATTAAACTTTTCTTATAGCTCAGCGCAAGTATAAGAGAGGTAATAAACGCAAGCAGGGAGAGTATTTTATCCGAGTGCTTCATTCCTGCTCGGTAAATAATTTCAAATATATTTGAGGTTGCCTCTCCGTCAGCGTCGGGTGATACAGCCTCATCAGAGGAAATTTGAGAATCTCCGTCGGTTTCGTTCTCCGCAAAGGCGTTTATACTTAACGCCGTGAATACGAAAACGAACGCGAATATGATTGCAAATAATTTTCTAAGTTCCTTTCTCATTGTTGGTTTCCTTTCGTACCTTATTACAATTTTATTTTTTGAGTCATAAGCTTCTCGAGCTCTTCATTTTTTATTTCGAGCTTTTCTACTTTTTTTGAAAGCTCCTCGCAAAACTCGGAGAGGTTTCTTATATATTCCTCGTCAGCGCGCTTTCTTATAACTGCTCCGCGGCTGACGGTGAATCCCTCAACCGTATGTACCTTGCCCCCGATAAAGAGCTTCGGTGATACGTCACCGTCGGAAATGCGGGATAGCTTTGTTTTTCCAATACCATCCTTTATTTCAACGACAGAGTCAGAGATGAGCATTCGAGCGTTTATGGGAAGCTCAAAAACAAACTTTAAGTCATCACCGCCCCTGTCGAGTATTTCTGCGCATTCATATCGTTTTGCCCGAATTTTGTAAATAACTGTTTTCATTTAATCTCCTTTTTGCCTATAAATTGACTTTTAACTTTTCTGCGACAGTGTCAATATCGGCGCGAAGCTTTAATAGATATTCACAAAGGTTTCCCTCAGGGGCTGCGGCGTACAGAATGAAATTTCCGTTTGCTATGTCAGAAAACATATCAGAGAGCGTGTGCGCGTCGCCTAGTCCTGTTTTTATGTCGTCTGCAACCGACTCGCCGTCATCTCCCGTGATGTCGTCAATCAGACTGTTAAACCTTTCGATAATAAAGAGCGGAAGCTTGTCGAATGCTTCCTTCATATCCGACGCGGTATATCCCTTTCCTCCAAAAGCCTGCGGCGAGGTAGGTCTTGTCGGAAGATCGTTTGTATATTTCGCTTTTTTCTTCACCGCGCTCCCTCCTTTTTCGTGATATCAGCGGCAGCGCTGCCGCCGCGCCGTCGGATTCGCGGCATCCGGATTTAAAATTCGCCTCGCCTTCCGACAGCTCTATTCTAACACTCGCTTTATTTGCCTGTAAGTACAGTACAGCGCCAAAAAAATCACAACAAAAATAATTAAAATTGTGCAATATTCACAAAAAAGCGTTCTCGGCGCGAATAATTAACAAAATATTTTAAAAAGAATAAAAAAATTCTCTTGCGCTATGCGCGCGGATGTGCTATACTTAATGCGTATAATAACAAAGCACAAGACGGATGGAGATTTAAATGGGAGAAAAATTTATCAGCTTACTGTATCCGACAGAGGAGTCGTACAACTATCATTCGGACAGAACAGCGCTGCCGAATATTTCTGAGGACGTTTGCGACGAGCTTGGACTTAACGAAATATTTAATCTTAAAAACAGCTCTCTTACCGATTTTTTTACAGAGGATCCCGAGGTAATACTTTACCGCCAATCAGCGATAAGCGACCTCATAAATATACCCGAGCTTAAGGAAACTCTTGCTAAGGCTCACCCCATTCTTGACGATATTCAGGAGCTTCGCAGACTTGATACCGAAAGCTCCTCGTCGGGTGACTCATACCTTTACAGCATTACGGAGATTGAGCTCTACGTCTCCTGTATAGACACCTTGCGCGAGGGATTTTTGCCCGTCCGCGAAAAAATAAAAAGCTCAGCGTTCAGAAAGCTTTCGGATTTTATATTCGAGCTTTCCTCGTCGGATTACTATAAGGAGCTTATAAAAAAGCTCGAGTCGCTCGCATCCCGCGTTCACGAGGTTAAGAGTATAACCGTGGGAGTCAATCTTGACAGAGAGTTAAGACCATCCTCCGCGGGAGTTATATCTATAAATTCAGAGCCGTTTAAATCGGGAAAGATGCTTGATAAGATTCTGAGACTTTCCTTTAAAAACGACTCGTTCACCTGCATAGCCGAGCTTTCGCCCTTTGGAAAGGGTCAGAGTGAAAATAAAAAAGAAGCTCTTATAGGAGCTTTCAACAGTGCTATTGAGGAGGTTTTCCGTTCATCTGTTAAGGGCTGGAGGGCGATTGTCGGAGAATACGTGCTTGACAACACCGACTTTCTTCTTAAAATGCTCCCTGAGATTGAATTTGTCAGCCGCGCCTCAGAGCTTATGAGACTTCTTGCGGAGCATCCCGGCTGCAGTATATGTATGCCGAAGCTCTCTCCGAAGGAGAATAAGGATTTCACTGCCGAGGGGCTTTACAATCCAAGGGTAGCTCTCGCTATTGAGGATAAAATAATTACTAACGATTTTAAGTTTGACGACGACGCGAGAATATACGTTCTGACCGGTCCCAACAGAGGCGGAAAATCGGTTATTACAGTTGCCGTCGGAGCGTCTCAGGCGCTCTGTCAGCTTGGTCTGCCCGTGCCCGCCGCGGCGGCTCTCATATCTCCTGTTGACGGAATATATACTCATTTTCCCGAGGGAGCTGACGACACGATAGATAAGGGAAGACTCGGTGAGGAGTGCGCCCGTCTTAAAGAAATATTCGACTCCGCGACCTCTGACAGTATGATGCTTCTTGACGAATCTCTTTCCTCAACAGGCGCTTACGAGGCTTCGTACATCGCCTCGGAGATACTTACTGGATTTGCCGCTATGCGTATACGCGGAATTTTTTCAACGCATCTTCACGAGCTTGCCGCGAGAGTTCCCGAAATAAACGAGCGCTCGCGCGAAAACGGCGGAATAAGCATCGATACTCTCGTCGCGGGAATGGAAGAGGGGGAGCGTTCGTTTAAAATACACAGAGCGAAGCCCGACGGCAAATCCTACGCGAGAGATATTGCCGATAAATACGGACTTTCGTTTGAAAATCTTATGGCACGAATGAAGGAGAAGGAATCAGAATGAGCGTCATCATCGGTATAGACGTCGGAGGAAGCACGACTAAGATCGTCGGATTTGAAAAGGACGGAAATAAAAACAGGCTTATAGAGCCGCAGTTCGTCAGGGCAAACGATCCCGTAACGGCAACCTACGGAGCGTTCGGTAAATTTACCGACGAAAACAGGCTTGAGATAAAGGGCATAGATAAAATTATGATGACCGGAGTCGGCTCATCGTTCGTTAAAAGAGACCTCTACGGGCTTGAGTGCGTAAAGGTTCCCGAATTTGACGGAATAGGTTTTGGGGGACTCTATCTCTCGGGACTTGACGAGGCTGTCGTTGTCAGTATGGGAACGGGAACGGCTATAGTTCACGCAAGGTCTGACGGGAAAATGAAATATCTTGGCGGCACGGGTGTCGGAGGAGGAACTCTGATGGGGCTTTCAAAGCTTTTGCTTTCTGCCGAAACCGTCGAGCATATCGAGGAATACGCCGCGCTTGGCAATATCGGTAATATAGATTTGAGAATAAAGGATATGACGGCGAGCGACTCGAAAAGTCAGCTCTCAGCGGACCTTACCGCCTCAAATTTCGGTAACGTATCCGACCTTGCGACCAAGGATGATATGGCGCTCGGCATAATGAATATCGTATACGAGACCATAGGAATGGTTTCGATATTTGCGGCTAAAAGCGTAGGCGTTCAGAATATCGTGCTGACGGGAAATCTTACGCGCCTTGCCTTCTGCAAAGAAAAATTTGATTTCTTTAACAGCTTAAAAACAATGTACGGAGTGAATTTTATTATACCTAAGAGCTCTGAGTACGCTACCGTAATAGGCGCTGCAATACACGGACTATAATAAAATATGCGGTGGTAACACCGCTAAATGAGGGGTGGGGAAATATGAACATTTTAAGATTCATGATTCCAAAAAGTTCGGTTGAGTACATTTATACGACCAGTACCATACGTCAGGCGATTGAAAAGATGAGATACCATCATTACGTTGCAATCCCCGTGATAGATGAAGAAGGTATGTACGTCGGTACTCTCCGAAATGATGACCTTTTGATGCATTTTATTGAAAACGGCAATTTTAATTCAAGGACAGCCGAAAAGGAAAACGTTATGAATATCGTTGATAAGGAATGCTTAAAGCCGCTTTATCATAACGCTTCGGTAAGCGAGCTAATAGAAAACGTAAGGGAGCATAATTTCGTTCCCGTCGTTGACGACAGGGGTTGCTTTATCGGTATAATCCTGAGGCGCGACATATTGAATTTTCTGATAAATTATTACGAGAAAACGAAAAAACAGTAAACTGAAATAAACTTTAAAAGGAGGTGTCGGCATTGGCTGAAAAACCGGATAATAAACTTGAAATCGAACGTGATAATACGCCTTTGCCGAGCGCCTCGGAGCTTTCGGCAGATGAAAAATTAAAGGCGCTTTCTACGCTGATAAAAGAAACCGATAAAAGCACCGGAAACCGAAAGGATAAAATAGAAAAGCTCACTTCCCTCGGTGAGAAAATTAAGGAGCGCCGAATTGATGAGGCTCGGGAAATAATGGAAGAAAATACTGAGCGCGCGAAAATGGCAGCGATAGAGCGCGCGGCAGTTCTCGAATATGAAAGCGAGTACCGGAAAGCGCTTATCGCACGTGAAAATAAAAAGGCTCGCGAGGAAAAAGCGCTCCAAGAGGAAAAGGAACGGGAACAAGAATTGGCCCGCGAAAATGAGCGGAGCTTTGAAATTGAGGCGTTCAAGGAAAGAGAAAGAGATGAGCTTGAAAAGAGAATGCTGAGGGCTCAAATGATTCTCGACGAGTTAAAAAAAGAATCCGTTTGCAATAATAACGCAGACGAGAATGCTGAAGAAGCATATACGGAAGAGACTTCTTGCGTAGAGGAAAACGAATCTGAAAATATTGAAAACTTCGAGGAAAAAGATGACGCAGCGGGAGCCGTGTCAAATAATGAAGAGGACTCTGAAAGAATAGTATTAAATATCGACCCGAGTATAATCGAAAAACAGGCGGAAAGCGTGAGCGGTGAGAATATTATTCATATTCCTCCCTTTTACTGCGTGGCTCAAAATGCAAATTATGATTTGCATTCAAACGGTATTCCGAATTGCACCGAGTTTAAACCTGAAAATGAAGGCTTTGACCGAAACTACCCCGAGCTTTCCGGCGAGTCTCTTTACCGCGACTATTATAAGGATGTATATGAGCTTTCTAACAGAGAGCTTGTTGACGAATACGAAAAGTTTTTAGGAAGCAGGGAAATTATGCGTTCGGGCGAGGGCGCTGATTTTAGTGAGCTTGCCGATTATGAAGCAGCCCTTTCCGAAAAGCATTTGTCAGAGTATGATAGCGTTGTTAGCGAGGGGGAGCAATCCGATATCTCGATAGGAATGGACAGGAGCCATCTTTCCGGTGAGGATATAGGCATATTTGCGAAAACCGAGCTTTCAAGGCGGCTTAGCGCTTATCATAAGCAGGAAAATCTTCTTAAAGGCAAACTCAAAAAAATCGAATCTAAGCATAAAAATCTTTCTTATGCCGAAAGCGTAAGGCTTACTGTTGAGAAGATTGGTATACATAAGGAAATCGTTGAGGTTGCTATAGAAGCGTTGCGCGCCTGCGTTTACGCGAAGAGCAGAACAAATATTTCAAAGCACAAGAAATTTCTCGAAAAGGAGATATTCCGTTATAATTCTGCCGTAGGTGAGTACGAAACTCTGACGGGGAAAAAGCTTGAGCGAATTTCTCCTAAAATAGCCGATGACGTCATTGAAGGCAGAATTTGCGAACCTATACCAAATGTTTATTACGTAGACGATACGCATCATAGGCCAGAGAGCATCGCGGACTATGAGCCGCGCATATCACCCCAACCGACGTATTCAAATGAATTTGGGACACCGGACAGACGCCCCGAAATAACCGAGGAGTTTGATTCAGATTACGAAGAATCACGGGAAATGGATAGGGTGTTTGCAAAGGAATATTCCAAACGGATAAGCGAGATAAGGCGTCTTTCAGAGCGCGACGTTTTGCTTATAGCTCTTAGAAACGAATATAAGCTTTCCAGGTATGAAACGGAGTATCATATGCTCCAGCATTCGTTTTCTGTAAACAGCAAGCAGAAAGTCAAAAGGATGCAAAAGCTTGATAAAAAGATAACCAAAATCAGAAGCAACGTGAGACGCTCAATTAAGCTTGAACGCGATGACAACAGAAGATATTATTATCTTCTCACGGTTGATCCAATGAAAGAGCGGGTGAGACGTGATGCAAGGCGCGACGAGCTTGACGCGCTGAAATTAAGACTTGAAATTCTTCTGTCCGAAAGAGCCGAAATAAATGAACGTATAATAGCGCTTTACGGTGGGGCAGATAAAAACCTCAGAAATCTTAAAATTGAGCGCAAGGCGGCAGGCGTGCGGCGAAAATACACTAAATTTATGTACAAGCGTCAACAGAGACTTGCAACAAAGGTTCAAAGAATGAAAGCTCCGGAGGACCTTAAAGAGAAGTTCTTTGCGCTTCTTAATAAAAAGACCGAGAAGGTTGCTATTCTTGAAGAAAAAATTTACAAGCTTAAAAAAGGAAAATTCCGCGGTAAAGCTCGGCGCGAGCTTGAGCGTGACGTAAAAAATGCTAAACGCTCGATAAAATTTGTTGACGCGGACCTGAAATACGTGATGAGGAAGCTGAGGCGGCACCAGGAAAGATACGAGGACGACAGGGCATGGGCTATAACGCTGATTTTATTTTCAATTATCGCCGTGTCTTGCGTCATTGGCTGGTATTTCTTCGGCGATACCGTCAAAGCGTATCTTTGGGATTTATGGACTCGGTTTAAAACCCGATTTTAATCCGACGGAAATTTTGTGTTTGCCGTAGGCGGCAGAATGGAGTTTTTATGTTGTTTTCAAAAAAAAGACCAAAGGACCGCTCGCCCGATGAGCTTGGTTCTTCCGAAAGAGACGAGGCGATAAAGAGCCTTGAGAGAGAAAGACAGAGAATCAACCTCGAAATAGAGGACGTATTAAGAAAGTATGCAAATGAAAGCGGAAACCGCTCCCTTAAAAAACGCGGTCATAAGTCGGGCGCGCATCCAAACGATTGGAATTTTAAAAGCGGAGAATAGGTTATTTTTACAATTTTTTCATTATATTTTAAAAAACACTTGATTTTTTTAGAAATATATGTTATAATCTATGCGATAGTAAATATGAAAGGTGAAGAGTGGCTCGAGGGTCACTCTTCATCTATTGTAAAGGAGTACGCGTCTAAGATGAAGAAAAGCGTTAAGGATACCGTAAGAGAATTGATAGAGCCTACGGTAAATAGTCTTGGCTATATGATATGGGACGTTCTTTACTCTAAAATCGGAGCTGATTACCACCTTGAGATTACGATAGATAAAGAAGGCGGTATAGATATCGATGACTGCGAGAAGGTTCACAGAGCGATTGACCCGATAATAGACGAGGCTGATCCCATTGAGGATTTTTATTATCTTGAGGTTTCATCCCCGGGAATCGAGAGAGAGCTTCGCACCGATGAGCATATTTTGCTTTCAATCGGACAGCGCGTTGAAGCAAAGCTTTTCGCGGAGAGGGATGGAAGGAAAAGCCTTAGGGGAGTCCTTGCGGCTTACGACGAAGGAGTTCTTACCTTAACCGAAAGCGGAGCGGAAACTCGGCTTGACAAAAAAGAAGTAGCAAAACTAACAACAGTGTATTTTGAATAAAGAAAGGAAAGTAATTCTATAATTACAGAAGGTAAACCGAAAAAATGAACAAGGAATTTTTTGAAGCCCTTGATTTGCTCGAAAAGGAAAAGGGCATTTCAAAGGACTATATGATTACAAAGATTGAGGCGGCGCTTGCAAACGCCTGCAGAAAGGAAGTCGGTCAGACTACCGTAGTAAAGGTAAATCTTGACCCCGTAAAGCAGGATTTGAAGGTATATCAGCAGCGCACGGTAGTTCCCGACGGAGAGGTTGAGGACCCCAAATGCCAGATATCTCTTTCCGACGCGAAGGCGCTCAGCAGACGCAACAAGCTTGGAGGAGTTGTTGAGACCGAGCTTAAAACTAAAACCTTCCGCCGCATATCCGCATCAACGGGTAAGCAGATGATAATTCAGGCTATCAGAGACGCGGAGCGCGAAAGACAGACAAGAGAGTACGAGGAAAAGAAGGAAGAAATAATCACGGCGATAGTTGATAAGGTAGACACTTCTTCCGGAAATCTTATTCTCGATACCGGAACAGGATATGCTACTCTTATTAAGGCGGAGCAGATTCCCGGTGAGGTTCACGAGGTTGGTGACAGAATTAAGGTGTTTATATCCGAGGTTAAGTCGGGTGAGATGAGAGGACCGCTTGTTACCCTTTCAAGAATACATCCTAATTTCGTAAAGCGTCTTTTCGAGCTTGAAATTCC
>JAZQKG010000035.1:0-5457 GCA_045542035.1 Eubacteriales bacterium
TACATAGATTCGTTTGCAAGCATGGAGCAACACCCCCGGAAGATAGCGGTCGCGTGCATCTCCCATCATCGCCAAGGGGAAAGTCTATCCTCTCATCAAAAATCACGGACTGTTTTTGTATGATAGCCTTATATGGATCTATTTTGTAGTGGCAACACATGAAAAAAGCCATTCGCGTAAGCGAATGGCTTTTTTCAGTGAAATTCGCCTTCGGCGAGTGAAATATGGCTTCGCCATGTGAAATAGCTTCGCTGTGAAATATTTGCTACGCAAATGTGATGGGCGAATTTCATTTCACATCGACCAAAGGGAGATATTTCACAATTTCCGCAAGGAAATTATTTCACATTCGGCGCCAGCCGAATATTTCACTTGAAAAGCCAACGAATTTATGATATAATTACGGCAGAAAGGCGGTGTTACCATGGCAGATTCAAATCTTCGTGACCTATACACAGATTTTGCGGTTAAAGTTATCAAAATGTGTGACTGCATAAAAGGTCACTATTCTCTTGTTAATCAATTAGAACGCTCGTCAACCTCTATCAATACGGCGAAGGAGAACTCAAATGACGGTAAAAAATGATATAGTTTTGTGGGACAACGGAATAGATAAGTTTTGTTTATTAAAAGCACCAAACGAACAGCAATATAAATATATTGACGGTATCCCTTGCATCACGTTTGGAATTTCTTATGAAAACACGAGTTTTAAGGGGTACGACACCTTTACTTTGTTTGACCATTTTTATTCTAACATAGTTAACGAGATAGAAAGCACATATACTTCGCAAAACGGTTCTTTTCGCATCTATGACGTTGGTGCAGATACCGATGGGTATATTGAGCTTGTTATGACAAATGGGAAACTATCTGTCAAAGGTCAGCTTGGCGCATCTTTTTCTTCACATTCGTTAATGTTTGAATTTGAAGCAGACCAAACTTTAGTAGGAAATCTGCTACAAGAGATTACGTTTTGATTTTATGAGCGTAAGACTTTCACATTATCTACGCACCTTTTTTGCCTTTTTACCTATGCTTACGCACCGTTTGCGCGTTTCTTCGCAACAAAGCTGATAAAATTAATATATAGCAACCCGAAGTTTACATAAAGAAACACCAAATTGGTGGTATGTTTTCTGTTTGTGTGTTATAATAGTGGCAAGACAACATCATAAAACGTAAGGAGAAGATCATGACACTTGGCGAAAAGTTATCAAAACTCAGAAAAGAAAACAATTATACACAAGAACAGCTTGCAGAGATTCTCGGCGTTACACGCCAATCCATCAGCAAATGGGAGTCGGATATTGCATATCCCGAAACCGAAAAGCTCATCAAAATGGGAAGGCTCTTTGAATGCTCGATGGATTATCTGCTAAGCGATGATATTACCGAAAAGCAAGGTATAGAATCTAAGGAGAGCGAAACATTTTGGGATAAATTCAAAAAACAATTTTGCGAACGCAAAAGCGAGAAAATGATTTTCGGTATGCCGCTCTACCATATCGGCAAAAATGCACACGGATTTATTGCAATAGGACTTAAAGCACGCGGAATATTTTCCTTCGGTCTGATCTCAAGAGGTGTTTTTTCGTTTGGCTTGTTTTCACTCGGAGTAATATCTGTTGGACTTTTGTCACTCGGCTTGATTTCCGCAGGCGTGTTCTCCGCCGGCCTTCTCGCGGTCGGCTCGATCGCTCTCGGTCTGTTTGCGGCAGGTGCGATCAGTGTAGGGCTTATATCCTTCGGTGCTCTTTCTGTAGGATGCTTCTCGACGGGAGCGCTTGCTATCGGTAAATATGCCGCCGTTGGCGACCACGCCCACGGTATGATCGCCATAGGCAAGTCGGTAGCCGAAGGAAGCGTTTACACTCACATCGGAGATCTGAGCACGGCAGATACACAAAAGGTGATTGAATGGCTCGATGCAAACGTACCGTCTGCTCTTGGTTTTGCAAAAGAAATATTTAAATTTTACATACAATAATACCCGTTTGATCTCATAACCGAGTTATCTGCAATTACATCTCCCATAACAAAAAGCTCTTCTGCGATGAGCTTTTTGTTTTTTATTAAAATCCGAAAAAACATTCCGCAAAAACAAAAAACTTTTAAAAACCCTATTGACAAACGAATTGTTTTGTGGTATAATATATATGTTGTGAAAAGCAATACGCGGGAGTGGCGGAACTGGCAGACGCGCACGTTTGAGGGGCGTGTGGTTCACACCGTACGGGTTCAAGTCCCGTTTCCCGCACCACAAAAAAGTCCGTCATAGACGGGCTTTTTTGTTTTTCATACAATATCTGCTTCTATCTTAAAAGCATTGACAAAACGGAGCAGATATGCTATAATAATTTCAGCATCCAAAACAAAATTTTCGGAGGAATAAAAATGAAGAGATATAAGATCATCTCGCTTCTCGTCCTGCTTGTTATATGTTTATGCCTCGTCGCCTCGTGCAGAAATGACTCTGTAAATAATGAATCAACGACCGCGCCGGGCTCAACAAGCGATGAGATTACGGAAAAAACAAGCATCAGCCTAACGAAAGAAAATATATCTTCTTTTACTATCGTACGCCCCGAAAAATGCGATTCTGCGGTTGTTAGTGCTGCGTCAAGCCTCAAGCTGGCATTAGGCGAATGCGGTCTTGATATCAAAATAAAGGATGACTGGGCAAGAAAAGAGGAAGATGTTCCTACAGATACAAACGAGATACTTATAGGTATTACCAATCGCTCGGAGAGTCAAGAATATTCAAGCGGGCTTAAATGCGACGACTACGTCATTGCCGCAACACCAAGCCGCATTATAATACTCGGCGGCTCGGGTTCCGCTACACAAAAAGCGGTGGAGTTTTTCATAAAAAATTATCTTTCCGATAACGAACCCACGCTTACTCTTAACGTTGGTGTCATAAGCACTTACACCGGTGAATATAAAAGGGCCGATATCACATTGTTTGATAAAAGCATCTCGGAATACGAGATCGTTATACCAAACAATGCAGATGCAATAACAAAGCATGCAGCGAACATAATAGCAAACAAGATACGCGAAGAAAGCGGCCACTTAATAAATATCGCCAATGAAAAGAACGCGTCAAGCACTCCGCACATCAAGCTTCTTTATTCCTCGGATAACCTATCCGATGACGAATACTCCTTTGAAAAGGACGAGTCAGGCTTAACAGTGCGAGCAGGAAAGCGTACTCTCCTCTATGCCTCGCGAGAGCTCATCTCTTCACTTTCAAATGAAAATCAAGGAAATGCAAGCATCACACCCGAGCTCAAGGTGAAGAAAATGTCTCTGCCCTCGTATCCGCTCCACTCCTCTCTTGACGGAAAGACGCCGGTTGCCATGTGTGATCAGCTTAATAAAAAAGCGGTAATTTTTGACCTCGATGCAAAAGACCCTACGTCAAAGGACGCTGTCATATGGGAATGGGTCCCCAACGGAAGCAACGGATTTTCGGGCGCGGGATTCAACTACCAGATAGACGACATCAAGCTCAGATACAGTGAGATACTGAATACGTATATAATTTGCGTAACTTCATCCGGTGGTTTTATGGGCATAGCAGAGTATCCGTCCGGTCGAAAGATATGGGAAACGAATGCTTCGGGATACGGCCCCCACTCTATAGATTATCTGCCGAGTGGCCTTGTCGCATGCGCTCTCTCCGGTAACGGAAATACCGAAAAAAACGAGATACGCCTATATTACAATGATAAAAACGGAAATTTATCTTCAAAATACATTAGCGATGAACTTGTCAGTGCACACGGTGTTCACTGGGACAACGAATTCGGGGTCCTGTGGGCTCTCGGAGGGAATGAAATAGTAGCTTACGAAATTTCGGGAAGCCCCGAGCAACCTGTGATGACAAGAATAGAAGGCTTCGGTGGGAAAATCAGCGCGGGCGGTCACGATCTTTCCGCAGATCCGAATCAAAACGGTATCTTCTGGTTCTCGAACTCGTCCGTAAACCATTTTAACAAATACGAAAACAAGGTAATATCAAACTTCGACGGCAGAAACGTTATCAACGCTAAATCGGTAAAATGCATTTGCGTCCTTCCCGACGGAAGGATACTTCGCACAGCGGCAACAAATGTATTCAAGTCGCACAATACAGATACTCTTGCAGTTTTCACCAAAAACGAGTCGGGTACGTTCGTTAAAACAGAATACGTATTTTCGGATCGTGCATTCTACAAGGCTAGGGCATTTTACCTACATTAAAACTATTGTAAATAAGGCAGGGGATCCTCCCTGCCTTATCTATTTATCGGGTGCAAAATAAATTTTAGCAAAAAGCTATTGACAAAATGACCGAAATATGATATAATAATTAGGCTTGAAATTTAACTTCAAACGCGGGTATGGCGGAATTGGCAGACGCGCTAGATTCAGGTTCTAGTGAGGGCGACTTCGTGCAGGTTCAAGTCCTGTTACCCGCACCAAAGCAATATAATCCGAACCAGATCTTCCCTGTGGGAGACGGGTTCGGATTATTTGTTTATTTCGAGAAGTTTGAGGACACTCACTTCAAAAACGGAATAATCAAGCGTCCGACCTCAAAACCAAGAGGACCGAGAAAGAAGAAACAATCTTGATTATGGAGGACCTGATTATGAAAAAACTGATTAGTTGTGAATTCAACTTTGACACCGTCTGCGTGGAGCTGAAGTTTTCTGATGGCAGTATGATTGCTATTGATACCATTGCTGTAGAGAATGAGATCGCTGACAATATGTATCAGCGGTCAGAGCTGGACTATCTGATCTACAACGACCCGGTAGGATATGCCGAGCTGATACTCAACGGCGATCCAGAAACCTATTTAAAAACTGCAACCGAATACAAGCCATTGGACTAATCACCACATACGGCTTTTCCGTATCTGGTTTTGCCATATATGGTAAAACCACGTCTGGAAATTCCCGCACAAATAAATATAGATAAAAGAAATACTAATATAAAGAATTACTGACTAATATTCTTTCTTTTCTATTCCGATGAATGAAATGAATCGAAATGAAAAAGGAACACAAGATCTGATTCTTGAGTAATTTGTTTTCTGCTATATTCCGGTGCAGATATAGCAAGTTAAAGCCGCCATAAGGAGCGTTTGTTCCCTGTGGCGGCTTTCATTATGCAAAGATATAGAGAAATGGCTCAGAGAGCGTTTATTACCCTCTGAGCCATATTTGTATTGTTAAACGGACTTGCCGCTATTGTTGTCTTTGGATGTCTTGAGTTTTTCTTGTTCCGCTTTCCATTCTGTGAACTCTCGCTGACCTTCTTCGCTTTGATAGTATGCCATGATGTCGGGAAGGAGTCGGCGAGCGATGCTTTCGATGGTATGCTGCGGAATGCTGGTGTTATTGATGAGCTTTTTACGTCTACCCAAGAGTTCCTCCTTCGTATGCTGGTGGTTGAATTTGA
>JAZQKG010000036.1:0-11734 GCA_045542035.1 Eubacteriales bacterium
CTTAAGAATGCTCTTTCTTCTCTTGCGCGTCATTATAGCGCCCTTAACTCTTGCCATTTTATCTATTCCTCCAAATTTTCTCTTATTTCCTTATTACTTCTGAATAAGGGTTCTGTAAGTAGGTGCAAAGCTTTCGCTGAGTATAGCGCCCTTGCGAAGACCTCTCTTACGCTTTGCGGTTTTCAAACCGAGATTGTGACGGTGATTGTTGTGAGACATCTTAACCTTGCCGCTTCCTGTGAGAGAAAATCTCTTGGCAGATGCTTTATGTGTCTTGATTTTTCCCATGATTTATTCTCCTTTTATTCTTGGGTATTACCCTTTATTATAAAACAAATTTACTATACGAGAGGACGGATTATTTTTTCTCCTGCTTTACCGGAGAAAGTATTATTGACATGAAACGTCCTTCAAGCGTCGGTTTTTTCTCTGCAACACCGGCACCCTCGCACGCTTCCTGAAACTTCTCGATAACCTCGCGTCCAAGCTCCATATGCGACATTTCTCTTCCCTTAAATTTAACTACAGCCTTAACCTTGTTGCCCTCGGAAAGAAACTTTTTTGCATGATTGACTCTGGTGTCAAAATCGTGCTTTTCAATACGGCATGACAACTGCACTTCTTTTACCTTAACAATAACCTGCTTCTTTTTGGCTTCTTTTTCTCTCTTATCGCGCTCAAAGCAGAACTTGCCGTAATCTATCGCACGGCATACAGGAGGGGTCGCGTTAGGAACTATAAGGACAAGATCAACGCCGTTGTTGTAAGCGTAGGTTCTTGCATCGTCAATTTTCATAATTCCAAGCTGCTCGTTATTTGACCCTATTACTCTTACTTCCGGAACCCTTATTTCCTCGTTAATAGGTAAATCCTTGTTGTTATTGGTGCTAATTGTTTTATACCTCCAAAACAAAAAATGCATACAGAAATTCCGTACGCACCCAAATATCTCTTTGACAGAGATTCAAAGTATTAACCATACGCACTCAATTATGGTATGGCGAGAACGGAAATTCTGCTTGATTTGTAGAAGTCGCTTAACTTCTTAATGATTATAACATCAAAATTCTTCTTTGTCAATAGTTTTTTTGCATTTTTTATTTTTTCTCGATTTTAGAGCATTTTTTACCTATTTTACAAAACTTGCAGGATAAAATTGTTGAAAATTACATCTTTACAAATCGAAACATTTACGCTATAATGTTCTTACTAATCAATGGGCATGGTCTACAAAGCTTCAATCATATGACGCAATCCACCGAGGTTCATGCCATACCTTTTATACAATGAGTTAGCGCCGGTGCTAACTCATTTTTTAATTATTTTTTAAAATTTCAAAAAAATATGGATTTTTATTTTTTTATATGTTATAATATAATGAATATTTATCGCAAATGTTCCATTAGCACACTTATGAGGTTATAAATATGCCAACAAACATAAATAGTTGTACAGAGGCAAGGCTTCCGCTGATTCCCCTGCGCGGTATAGTTGCCTTCCCCGCGGTACAAATAAATATAGAAATCGCAAGACCTTCGTCTCTAAAGGCCTTCACCGCGGCAGCAACAATGAATGACGCGAAAATTATTCTTGCTGCGCAAAAAGACATATCGGCTGAAAATCCCGAGGAAAAGGACTTATATAAAACAGGAGTTCTTGCGGAAATCAAGCACGTGGTAAAAAATCCGCAAGGCACTCTTTCTGTAATATTCGAAGGAATCTCCAGAGTAAAAATAGCTTCGGTAACTACCGAATCCGGATTTTTAACCGCTGAGGTAACGTTAAAAGAAGAAAGCAAGACTCAAATAATATCTTCCACCATAGAAGCGCTTATGCACGAAGTAAAAAACCGCCTAAATCCGCTCAAGGATATTCATCCAACCTTCACGGATGATATGCGGCTTGCCGCTGAAGCAATTTCAGACCCCGGATATCTTGCGGACTTTGTAGCATCTGCGGCTGTTATAGATTATAAAAACAAGCAATCGGTTCTTGAGGCATCTCTGCCAAAAACAAGACTCGAAAAGCTTCTCGTGGCTCTTGAAGAAGAATCAATGCTCCTCGAATGCGAGCATTCTATTCAAATGCAGGTCAGAGAAAAAATAGACAGAAATCAAAAGGACTATTTTCTTCGCGAGCAAATCAAAGCGATTCAATCGGAGCTCGGAGATGACGATGACGACGAAATTAAGGAATACGAGGACAGAATCAATGCAGCCTCGGTTCCCGACGAAATAAGAGAAAAGCTGTTCAAGGAGCTTGGAAAGCTTGCGAAAACGCCTTTTGGAGCAGCTGAGAGCACTGTTATCCGTACATATCTTGATACCTGCCTTGACTTCCCATTCTCAAAAAGAACAACAGAAACGGTTACTGTAGAAGAAGCAAGAAAAATACTTGATGCTGACCATGACGGACTTCAAAAAGTTAAGGAAAGAATCCTTGAGTTCGTTGCGGTTAAACAATTTTCCCCGGACGTAAAGAATCAGATAATCTGCCTTGTCGGCCCTCCCGGTGTAGGAAAAACCTCGGTTGCCGCATCAGTTGCAAGAGCTCTTAAAAGAAAATACGCGAGAGTATCCCTCGGAGGAATGCACGACGAAGCCGAAATACGCGGTCACAGAAAAACATATGTCGGCGCAATGCCCGGTCGAATCGTTACCGCGCTTATTAACGCTAAAGTTCAAAACCCCGTCATAGTTCTCGATGAAATTGATAAAATGGCGAACAACTTTAGGGGGGACCCTACCTCAGCGCTTCTTGAGGTTCTTGACCCCGAGCAGAACAAATGCTTCCGCGACAACTTTATGGAAATTCCAATTGACCTGTCCGATTCACTCTTTATCGCTACAGCAAACAGCTATGAAGGGATTCCAGCGCCCCTGCTTGACAGAATGGAAATTATTGAAATTTCCACGTATACGGACAGCGAAAAATTTGCCATTGCAAAAAATCACCTCATTCCAAAACAGCTGAAACGCAACGGACTAAACAAGCGTATGTTCAGAATATCCGATTCGGGTATACTTGAGCTTATTAAAAGCTACACAAAGGAAGCCGGTGTCAGAAACCTTGAGCGCGAGATAGCTTCTCTAATCCGAAAATCAGCTAAAAGGATTGCGGAAACCGACGCAAAATCTGTCTCAATAACAGAGAGGAACATTTCCGAATATTTGGGCAAGCCTAAGGTCATTCCTGAAAAGCTTGAAAGCGATAACCCAATAGGTGTCGTAAACGGACTTGCATACACGCAGTCAGGTGGCGATCTTCTTAAAGTGGAGGTTGTCGCTATGGAGGGGAACGGAAAAATTGAGCTCACAGGCTCTCTTGGTGACGTTATGAAGGAATCGGCTAAAATTGCGCATTCGTACGTAAGAACGATTGCATCTTCATACGGCATTGATACGGAGTTTTACAAAAATAAAGACATTCACATTCACTTCCCCGAAGGCGCTATACCGAAAGACGGTCCGTCGGCAGGAGTAACAATGGTAACGGCAATCGTCAGCGCTCTCGGAAACATACCGGTTAAGCTTGACGTCGCAATGACCGGAGAGGTTACTCTTCGCGGAAAGGTTCTCGCTATAGGCGGATTAAAGGAAAAAACACTCGCGGCATATCGAGCGGGAATTAAAACTGTAATTTTACCCGATGATAATCTACGCGATCTTGATGAAATAGATACGGAGGCCCGTAAAAATCTTAATTTTATTCCCTGCAAAACAGTCTTGGAAGTACTGAATCACGCTCTTGCAAAATAAACCGACCTAACGGAGATATAAAAATGAAATTTAATGTCAATAATGTTTGTATAGCGATGACCGTAGGGGAAGCAAAATCATTTCCGCGCGACGCTCGCCCGCAGATAGCTCTTTCGGGCCGCTCAAACGTTGGAAAAAGCTCGCTGATAAATACTTTAATCGGGCGAAAATCCTTGGCAAGAGTTTCGTCTTCTCCGGGAAAAACAATCACAATAAATTATTATGATATTGACAAGAAACTTTTTCTTGTCGACCTGCCCGGGTACGGATATGCAAAACGTTCAAAGGAATCAAAAAAATCCTGGAGCTCACTTACGGAAGACTATTTTCTGAAGAATCCTTCCGAAGACTCAATCAAGCTCGTTATTCAGCTTATCGATATCCGAATTGATCCAACAGATGATGATATTATGATGATAAATTGGCTTATTGATAACGAAGTCCCGTTTATCATAGCGGCAACAAAAACAGACAAGCTTTCAAAATCACAGCTTAACACCGCTCTTGAGAAGCTCAACAAAGAATATTTTGACGGAACGGGAATTGAAATAATTCCCTTCTCCTCTGTAACAAAAGTCGGAAGAGATATTCTGTGGAATAAAATAAGCGATGCCATTTCGTGAAAACGAGGTTAAAACATGGATAATATCGTAAACTATATTTTTTCATTTCTTGCTGTTTTAATTATTATTCCTGCGCATGAATTTGCTCACGGATATGCGGCTTATAAGCTTGGAGACAACACGGCAAAGAATTTAGGAAGGCTTACTCTCAATCCATTAAAGCACTTTGACCTCGTTGGTACACTCTGTCTTGTTTTATTTCATTTCGGATGGGCTAAGCCGGTTCCAATCAACGCGCGCAACTTTAAAAATCCCAAAAGAGACTTTGCGCTTACAGCAATTGCAGGACCTCTTTTAAACCTTCTGCTCGCATTTATATCTGTATTTTTCATTTTACTCTCATACGCTCTTGTAAAAGACATCTCTTTTAAATCGGAGTTTACGCTCTCCGCAATTAGCAATTTGATTCTTTTTATAAGAATATTTACATCAATCAACATCGGACTTGCGATTTTTAATCTCATACCGATTCCGCCGCTCGACGGTTCGAGAATTCTGCATGTAATTCTTCCTGCCAAAACCTATTTTGGAATAATGAAGCATGAGAATAAAATCTATTGGATTTTTATCGGATGGCTATTTCTCGGTAGATATATATCCAATTTCTTTCTCTCTTTCCCATTCATTTCAGCAAATCCAATCCTTTCAGCGATAGCCGGTTTTTTAAATCTTTCAAACCTTTTGAATGTTTTAATTTCTTACGTTTACACGGCAATGCTGAATTTCTGGCAGTTAATTCCCTTTTTGAAAATATAAATTACCGATGAGGTTTTTTTATGATAGAACAACTGACATACAGGCTTGATCAATTTGAGGGTCCGCTCGATCTTCTGCTTGCCTTGATAAGCAAAAACAAAGTCAGCATCACCGATATTCCGATTGCAATCATATGCGATCAGTATATGGAATATATTGAAGCTGCTCAAAAAATGGACCTTGATATCGCGAGCGAATTTATCGTTATGGCAAGCGAGCTTATGCTAATAAAGAGCAAAATGATTCTGCCGCACGAGGAGGGCACGGAAAACGACCCGAGACGTGAAATAGCAGATGCCCTGCTTTTATATCAGCAGGCAAAGCTTGCTGCAAAGGAGCTGCGCCCGCTATACGACGAATATTCATCAAGATACGTAAAGGATACAGACGAGGTTCCGCCCGAGAAGGGATTACCGCTTAATCTTGACCCCGATCTTCTTATTAAAGCCCTAAACGCAGTTATGAGAAGAATCAAGGTGGCTCAGGCAGAGCGAACTCCGACAGAGCTTGTTAATCCTCTTATTAAGCATAAAATAGTTTCAGTCGAAGAAAAAATAGAAGAAATCTGCGAGCTGCTTGAAGAACAGGAAGAAGCGTCATTATTTTTTCTACTCAAGGATGCTGATTCAAGGCCCGAGCTGGTAGCAAGATTTATGGGTATACTCGAGCTTATAAAAATTCACAGAATTACTATTACTACCGTGCGTTACGTAGAAGACGTAATAGAATACGATGAGCTTGGACTTGAGATGAAATTCAAGTTAAATCCCAATTACGTTCCGGGTGATATAACCGAAAGCGAGTTTGATCACTCACCGGAAAGTAGTGACGAAAATTCAACAGACGAAGAAAAGGAGAAAAAGGATGACTGATAATATAAATACGGTTGAAGAAACAAACGAATCCTCCTCACTTCCCCAAAACGAGCAAGAACCCGAAAGAGTCGTCGTATTTGAAGAAGCGCTTGAAGCGATTCTTTTTGCAGCGGGGCATCCAATTTCATACGCTACTCTCGGAAGAGTTTTTGATATGACTCCCGCAAAGGTAAAGGATAAGGTTTTCGAGTATTCAATAAAATATAACGATCCCGATATAGCAAGAGGAGTTATACTTTTAACCTTTTCCGATTCCTGCCAGCTTTGCACAAAGCAGTATTATCTGGCAGAGATAAGAGAAGCCCTTGGAATAAAAAAAAGCGGTTCCCTTTCAACCTCATCTATGGAAGCTCTCGCTATTATCGCTTACAATCAGCCCGTAACCAGAGTTTTTGTTGATACTCTTCGCCGAGTTGATTCTTCTTACGCAATGAACAATCTGCTTGACAGAGGACTTATAGAATCAAAAGGCAGAATGGATGCGCCCGGCCGCCCAATGCTTTACGGCACAACGCAGGACTTCCTTCGTTGCTTTGGTCTTAAAGACCTATCTGCTCTTCCTAAAACAAGCGATGAACTTATGGAAGTATTTGATAAAGCTAAAATTGCCGAGAGCGATTCAAATGCCGAGGCTGATGCTGAAGCAACCGATACGGCTGAAGAAGTCGTAGATGATAACGAAATAGAAAACGCGCCCCAGATGGAAATCGAGCTCGAAGAGCCGTCGGCAGATGACGATATAGTAAATGACGAAATTTAATTGAGCAAGCCCCCATACATATTGTCTATATAGGGGATATTATGGTAAATTTACTTTTATTGCTTTTATTGATTGCTATTTCAATTTTGATAATCTTGATGTCGGTATCCGTAAGGTTTATTTATTTTAATGAACCGATAATCAGATTTGATTTTCTTCTTTTCAGCATTCTGTTTTTTCCTTCGTCAAATAAACAGATAAAAAAGGAAAGCAAAAGAAATATTTCAAAAGCAACAAAAAATAAATTTGCCAGGGCTGCCTCAATCAAGAAGGCTCTTGATTATTTACTAAAGCGCTCAATTGTTAAAATCGAAAAAATCGATTTAATGTTAGCCGATACCGACCCTGCGAGTTTTGTTTTGCAGGAAAAGAATATTTCTGCTCTTATTTTTATATTAATAACGTATTTATCCCTTAAAACAGGTAATCTTATAACAGAAGACACTCATTTTATATCTTACGGTGAAAATGACGCAAAAACGCATATAGATATTACACTGTCATCAACGCTTTTTCATATCCTTATTGCTATTTTTATATTTTCAAAAGAAAACGCAAAGAAAAAAAGAAAGCGAGTCAAAAAAATTGTCAGAAAGCAAAATGAGTGATATAATAAAAACCTCACTTGAAGGTATAAGAAATTTTACCGATAGCGAAAACGCAATTGGAGCGCCCATACAAACGCCAAGCGGGGTGACGGTCATACCAATATCAAAGGTCTCTATTGGATTTGCAACGGGCGGCCTCGATTATAATACTAAAAGATTAATGGGCAACCAAAATTTCGGAGGCGGGGGCGGAACCGGAGTTTCTATTACACCTATCGCCTTCCTGACCGTCGGAAAGAACGCAGAGGTCAATCTGATTCCTGTGAACACCTCACCTATTAGCAGTATAGACCATGCTATATCTTTAATAGAAAAATCACCCGAAATAATTCAAAAAATCAAAAATACGCTGTCATAAATTTCAATGAATAACTTCTTCCCCAATACAGAAAATAATATTGGAGGATAAAGTTATGTACGACAACAGAAGCAAAATAATAGTTTTTATTATAGTTCTTTCTCTAATTCTGTCTCTTTTCACAATATTTATATCTTCGGAAAGCACACCGTCAGTAAGCGCAAAAGCCGCCGCTCTGTATCAGCCTGACACAGACAGTTTTTTATATTTAAAAAACGCGGATGAGAGGCTTCCTATGGCAAGCACAACGAAGATAATGACCGCACTTATCTCACTTGAAGAGCTTGATTTAAAAGAAAATATATCAATAGACGGTCGAGCTGTTGGAATAGAGGGCTCATCTATATATTTGAAGTCCGGTGAGATACTCAGTGCGCTTGATTTGATTTATGCCGTTATGCTTCAAAGCGCGAACGACGCTGCGGCAGCTCTGGCATATAAAATTTCAGGAAGCATTGAAGCCTTTGCGGAGCTTATGAATGAGAAAGCAAAAGCGCTCGGACTCAAAAATACGAACTTCACAAATCCTCACGGATTAGATGATAAAGAACATTATACATCCGCGCGCGATCTTGCAATTATAACAGCCGAAGCCTATAAAAACAGCTGTTTTAAAGATATAGCTTCTACTTACAAAAAAGAAATAGAAAGTTCTGAAGTAAAAAGAACTCTTGTTAATCATAATAAACTGTTAAAGTCATACGAAGGCTGTATCGGCGTAAAAACAGGCTATACAAAAAAGAGCGGTCGCTGTCTTGTCAGCGCTGCGGAGCGTGATAATCTCAAATTCATATGCGCAACAATAGACGCGCCCGACGATTGGCGCGACCATACGAAAATGCACGATTACGGATATTCCCTGCTCGAAGCAAGAGCCCTTGCGCATAGCGGAAATTTTAATTTTAATCTGCCGGTTATTAACGGAACTGAAGACGTTATTAACGTTTCAAACACAGATGAAATAATAAAAATTTTCAATAAAAATGATGCGCAAGTAGAATTTGCGGTAAAACTTCCTCGTTACGTTGTCGCTCCGATAAAAAAAGGCGACGTGCTCGGGAAAGTGATTTTTACAAAACACGGAGAAAAAATTGCAGAGCTTAATCTCTGCGCGGCAAACGATATTTGCGAAGCAAAAAGCAAGAAAAAATTTTCTTTATTTTAAATTAAGGACACTTTTAAATGGAACCTATCAGATTGCAAAAATTTATCGCTGACTCAGGACTTATGTCACGAAGATCAGCGGAAGAAGAAATAAAACTCGGCAACGTGTCGGTCAATGGACACGTCGCTGAGCTTGGTATGAAAATCGATCCCAAAAAAGATGTAGTTTCATATAAAAACAAACGTATAAATTTCGAAAAAAAAACTTATACGTACATAATGATGAACAAGCCGCGAGGATATCTTTCGAGCACTTCTGACGACAGAGGCAGAAAATGCGTAACCGATCTCCTTACGGGTATTAATTCGCGTGTATATCCCGTCGGAAGACTCGACCTTATTTCAGAAGGAATGCTTCTTCTCACAGATGACGGAGAATTAAAAAACAAATTAACTCATCCAAGCCACAGTCTTCCTAAGCTTTATCGAGTTAAGGTGAGCGGCGAAGTAAGCGAAGAACAGTACGACCTACTTACTTCCCCAATGGAAATAGACGGTTACAAGATAAAGCCAGTAACCGTAAACATCGGTGAAAGCGACGATAGCGGCACCGTTCTAAAAATGACTTTACTTGAAGGCCGCAACAGACAAATTAGAAAAATGTGCGAGCAAGCAGGTCTGACTGTGAAAAGGCTTTCAAGAATTTCTATAGGGAACCTGAAGCTCAACAGCCTTCCCGTTGGAAAGTGGAGACATCTCACACAGGACGAAATCCAATATTTATATACAGCGACAAAATCCAAAAATCCGTGAGGAAATTATGTTTAAAATATCACCTATACAAGATAAAGCTCTGCAAAAACAATACGCAGAAGATTGTGGAGCGGAATTCTGCCCCGAGTTATTTGCCTACTCTATGATTAATCAAGAAACAGGAGAGCTTATGGGCATGTCACAGTTTGATATATCCGGAGACTCGGGATACATAAAAACTCTTAGACATAAGCTTGGTTATTCAGACTTCGAAGCCATGTTCATTCTCGGAAGAGCAACAATGAATTTTATTGACCTATGCGGAAATCATACCTGCCGAGCGGCATTAGATGCCGCTGATGAACGCCTCTTAAAATCGATAGGCTTCCGCTTGAATGAAGAAGGAGAATACTTCGCGGACATGACTCATATGTTTGACGGCCACTGCGACGGTCATACCGTCGAGTTATAAGAAATGCCTTGACAAATCCGTTTGTTCCTAACGAATAATTCGAAACGGTATGTACCCGGAAGGCAAATTGCCTTCCGGGTACTGCTTTTTGTATAGCCCCCGCTCCATTTCGGAACGAGGGCTAAGTTGGTTTATAAATGCTTTTTGTTAAATATCGGTATGCTGACGGAAAAACAAATGATAGTCGCAATAGCCGTTACAATAATGGCTGCGATATATTCTTTTGATTGTGCCACACCATATATCAAGGAATTACCGTCAGCTAACAATGTCGGCAGATATTTATTTGCCTTGGGTAGCAAACCAACGATATAGGAAACAAGAACGATAGCCCCCGTTCCGAGAAGCACTCCTGTGTTTGAAGCGGATATCGTAGAAAAGAGAATCATCAAAGAAATAACGAATACGCCGAACAACCAGAGGCACACAACCGAAAGCAGAAGATTCTCGGCTACCGAGTTATCCCAAAAATACGAATTATAAAGATACGTGATTCCAAAGCAGAGCCAATAACCGAGCGACCAAATCGCACATAGAACACCTGCTTTTGAGATAACGACCTTGTATCTCTCAAGTCCTTTCGTCAAGGAAAGCACCAATGTGCCCGAACCATACTCCCCCGTAAAGATCGTGCCTTGAAGCAAAACGAAGGCAATCAATCCGATTGGCATATTCTTGAAAAATTGCACCCACGAATCCATCGCGCTGACTTTTACATCGGTCACGATCATACCGCTTTCCGCAAAAGAGTCTGCCATAACCTCAAGCAGCCACGGCGTTAGCTTTGCCACCGCAGGATTCATAATTCCAAGCAGAACAAACAGAGCAAGAGTTATCCACAATCTACCGCTGCGAAGCTGCTCCATACATTCTTTTTTTATGAAGGCGAACAAGGATTTCATTTTTCCGACACCTCCATAAACAGATCTTCAAGGCTCGGCTCTAAACGCTCCACCTTCAAGAGTGATATGCGATTATCTGCAATAAAGCGTAAAACTTCGGGTGCAGAATGCTTATCTTCCGAGAATGTCACTTTGTTTCTGTCGACTTCCTTCGCCTCGGGAAAGGCATTTCGTAGAATGGCAATATCCGAGTCGTTTTCGGTTTCTATCACATATTCGTTGCTTCGGTATCTCGTTTTGATATCGGACAGCTTACCTTGAATATCTACCACGCCATCTTTAAGAAAAGCCACATCGGTACAAATACGCTCCACATCAGAAAGAATATGTGTGGAAAACAGTACCGTTGTCTGATCCTTGATAGCCAAAAGAATATCGAGTATTTCTTTTCTGCCGACGGGATCGAGCGCGGAGGTTGGCTCGTCACAAACAAGAAGCTTCGGGCGTGAGAGGAGTGCCTGTGCAATACCCAAGCGTTGCTTCATACCTCGTGAAAAGCCTTTCATGCGGTGCGTTTCATCAGCAAGACCGACAAGAGTGAGCAACTCCTTTGTACGTTCTTCTATCTCTGCACGGCTCATTCCCGTAATCTCACCGCAAAAACGCAGATACTCTTTCGCCGTCATAAACGAATAGAATTCCGGCACGTCGGGGAGATAGCCGATATAACGGTTGGTATCGGTTTGTCCGTAGACCACTTTCTCTCCGTTCACAATAATCTCGCCCGAATCGGCCCTCAGAAGTCCGAGAACGGTTTTCATCGTG